>CANKKB010000136.1 GCA_947482555.1 Burkholderiaceae bacterium
CCAAGCATATAAGCCCGAATCGTGACCATCGGAAAAAGTAAACTTGAGGGCGTAATGGCCAACCGGCTCAATATTGCTAATTGATACCGCCCGCTTGCCCGTTTGTAGCGTTTCCTGTCCAGGACCATGGCCCCTCACTTCCGCAGAGGGTGATAAGACCCGCAATAACTCGAATGGCAAACGATAGGTCTTGCCGTTTTCATAGGCGAGCTCTAACACCTTCGATTGCTGATGCAACACCACATTTGTTGGAATCATTAAACCAATACCCTTTCAATACCGCCCAGATTAGCTTTCGTCACGTAGTCTTGCATCCAATTGTGCCCTAACAAACGTTCAGCCATTTCTACCACAATGTAATCCGCTTTGGTATCGCTGTCTGCATCAAACCGCGATAACCCCTGCAAGCAAGAGGGGCAACTGGTTAAAACCTTAACGGTGCCAGTGAAATTCTCCTGCAGGGCCTTGGCGCCCTTTTCCATCTCGATTTGCTTGCGAAACCGCACTTGCGTAGCAATATCAGGACGGGTAATGGCCAAGGTGCCCGATTCGCCGCAACAACGTTCATTTTTTTGAATTAACTCGCCACCTTTCGTTTGAATTAATTCATTTACGGTCTTTAATGGATCTTGTAGCTTCATCGGCGAATGGCAAGGATCGTGATACATATACTTAACGCCAGTCACCCCCGCTAAATGCACACCTTTTTCTAATAAATATTCATGAATATCAATAATGCGACAGCCTGGAAAGATTGAGTCAAATTGATAGCCCGCCAATTGGTCATAACAAGTGCCACAGGAAACAACTACAGTTTTGATATCTAAATAATTTAAGGTGTTGGCCACCCGATGAAATAAAACGCGGTTATCAGTAATCATTTGATCGGCGCGCGCAAAGTCGCCATTGCCTCTTTGTGGGTAGCCACAACATAAATAGCCAGGAGGCAAAACGGTTTGCACTCCAACATTCCACAACATAGCCTGGGTCGCTAAGCCAACTTGGGAAAAAAGTCGTTCTGATCCGCAGCCTGGAAAATAAAATACCGCTTCAGTATCTGCAGTGGTCGTTACGGGATCACGAATAATCGGCACGTAATTAGCATCTTCAATATCCAGCAAAGCACGCGCTGTTTTCTTGGGTAAATTACCCGGCATTTTTTTATTAACAAAGAAAATAATCTGCTCTTTAATGGCTGGCTTGCCAAGTGTTGCGGGTGGATGCTGGGTTTGCTTACGAGCCCATTTGCTAAGAATCATATTGCCAATACGCTGTAAACGATAACCCCACTCGATCATACTTTTACGGGCTAAGCGAATAGTCTCGGGATCGGTAGCATTGAGAAAAAACATCGATGCAGTAGTGCCTGCATTAAAACGCTGTTGCCCCATCTTGCGCAGTAAGTTACGCATATTCATGGTCACATTACCGAAATCGATTTTCACCGGACAAGGGGTATAACATTTATGACAGACCGTACAATGAGCGGCAACATCGTCAAACATGTCCCAATGGCGAATGGAAATACCGCGGCGCGTTTGCTCTTCGTATAAAAAAGCTTCAATTAATAATGACGTTGCCAAAATTTTATCGCGGGGACTATAAAACAAATTTGCCCGCGGTATATGTGTGGCACACACGGGCTTACATTTTCCACAACGTAAGCAATCTTTAATACTGTCAGCAATTGCACCAATATCACTTTGCTGCATGATGATAGATTCATGCCCCATCAATCCAAAGCTAGGGGTATAGGCCTTAGTTAAATCGGCATGGGGCATTAATTTCCCTTTGTTGAAATGCCCATTGGGATCAACCGTATTTTTGTAGGCACGAAAGTCCTGCAGCTCTTCATCGGTGAGATATTCAAGCTTGGTAATGCCAATGCCATGCTCACCAGAAATGACCCCATCTAAAGACCGAGCTAAAGCCATAATACGAGCTACCGCGTGATGACCGTCTTGCAACATCTCATAATCATCGGAGTTGACTGGAATATTCGTGTGTACATTACCATCGCCCGCATGCATATGTAAGGCAATAAAAACCCGTTTACGCAAAATGCGTTGATGAATAGCAATAATTTCTTGTCTAATCGATTCAAATGCCAGCCCGCTAAAAATGGTCTCTAGTTCGGCTTTGACTTCCGTTTTCCATGAGGCACGTAATTGATAGGCTTGCAATTGCGGGAAATATTTTTCGATCTCGCTCAACCATAAAGCCCAGCGTGTTCGAACGCTAGTAATTAAATCGCTAGCTTGCTGCAGACGATCACCTAACAATTCTGCGCTAGGTATTGTAAATTCATCTTCTTCTTTGCCTAAGGGCAAATTTTCTTTTTTTATGTAGCGCTCTAAAGCATCGAGCAATTGCAGTTTATTTTTGAGCGAAAGCTCGATATTAAGACGCTCAATACCATCGGTATATTCGCCCATGCGTGGCAAGGGAATTACCACATCCTCATTAATCTTGAACGCATTGGTATGGCGCGCAATTGCTGCAGTGCGGGCGCGATCAAGCCAAAACTTTTTCCGGGCCTCCGGGCTAACTGCAATAAACCCTTCACCTACTCGTAAATTGGCCATACGCACGACTTCGCTAGTGGCGGCTGCCACTGCAACTTCATCATTACCCGCAATGTCGCCGATTAAAACCATCTTAGGCAAGCCATGGCGTTTAGACTTTGTCGCGTAACCAACCGCTTTTAAATATCGATCATCGAGGTGTTCTAAGCCAGCCAAAATGGGCCCGCCCTGGCAACTTAGCTGATCAATATAGGCTTTAATTTCGACAATACTGGGAATTGCTTCTCGGGCAGGTCCAAAAAATTCTAGGCAAACCGTCCGCATAAATCGGGGCATTTGATGCAGTATCCAGGTCGCGCTGGTAATTAAACCATCACAACCCTCTTTCTGGATGCCTGGTAAGCCTGCTAAAAACTTATCGGTTACATCTTTGCCTAGACCGGTCTTGCGAAACCGTTTGCCAGCAACTTCAAGCAACTCACTGCGCAGAATTTTTTTGCCTGGGGCGAGCGACCCATCTGACCAGGTCAGCTCAAACCGAGCTAACTCAACCTCATGAATTTTGCCCAAATTATGGTCAAGGCGTGTTACTTCAAGCCAGTTACCTTGTGGATCTACCATTCGCCAGCTGGCTAAATTATCTAATGCCGTTCCCCAGAGCACTGCCTTTTTACCGCCAGCATTCATGGCAATATTGCCGCCAATGCAACTAGCGTCAGCAGAAGTTGGATCAACTGCAAACACCAAGCCAGCCTGCTCTGCTGCATCGGCTACTCGCCGGGTGATTACTCCAGCACCAGTAAAGATGGTAGGGGTTGAGGTTCTGAGCCCAGGTAAGCTTACGGAATTAACTAAGCCAATCTGCTCTAACTTTTCAGTATTGATAACTGCAGACATGGCATACAAAGGTATTGCTCCGCCAGTATAGCCAGTGCCGCCCCCACGGGGAATAATGGTCAGGTCTAGTTCAATACACGCTTTGACTAAATTGGGGATTTCCGCTTCAGTATCGGGCTTGAGCACCACAAAGGGATATTCCACGCGCCAATCGGTAGCGTCGGTCACGTGAGCGACCCGCGAGATGCCGTCAAAAGTAATATTGTCATTAGCCGTAAACCGACTAAATATTTTTTGTGCTTTTTTGCGCAGTAAGGCAACAGCAGTAAATTCAGCTTCAAAACGCTCAACTGCTCCCCGCGCTGCATTTAACAAAATATTAACTTGCGTGGCCGAATCGGTAGTCACGCGTTTTTCAACTTCGCCTAATCGATGCCATAAGGCATCGATTAACATTTGCCGCCGTTTAGCGTTATCCAATAAATCATCTTGCAGAAACGGGTTGCGTTGTACAACCCAAATATCACCCAACACTTCAAACAACATTCGGGCTGAGCGTCCCGTGCGCCGACTTGCGCGTAATTCTGTTAACGCCTGCCAAGCTGTCTCACCCAAAAGACGTATGACGACCTCCCGATCGGAAAATGAAGTGTAGTTATAGGGAATTTCGCGCAAACGGGGTAAATCCGTTTCAGCGTCGAATAACTGATTAAGTCCGAGGGGAGCATTCATGGCACAGACTTTAATAAATGATTATTTTAATTGAGCAAGGGCCCATCCTGATATTATTTTGCGTAAAGTAGTAACCCCTTCCAAAATAAGGGCTTAAGACCCATCCGTGGTACGCTCATTAGATGGCAACCAACTACCTAAAAAAAATTCTCGCCTCCAAGGTCTATGATGTCGCTCGCGAAACTGAGCTCGATTTCGCACCCCAGCTATCGCAACGCCTAGGAAACCGAGTTTTACTGAAACGCGAAGATAATCAAAGCGTTTTTTCCTTTAAATTACGCGGGGCCTACAACAAAATGGCCCATTTACCCCCTGCTGCACTAAAACGGGGGGTGATTGCTGCTTCAGCTGGCAATCATGCCCAAGGCGTGGCTTTAGCTGCCGCCAAAATGAAATGCAAGGCCGTGATTGTGATGCCCATCACCACGCCAAACGTTAAGATTGATGCAGTGAAAGCCCATGGTAAATCCTGGGTTGAGTTGATTTTATGTGGCGACTCTTACAGCGACGCTTATGCGCATGCACAGTTGCTAGAAAAAAAACGTGGCCTTACTTTTGTTCATCCTTTTGATGATCCCGATGTGATTGCAGGTCAAGGCACAATTGCCCAAGAAATTTTTCAACAATACGAAGAGCCAATTGAGGCGATTTTTGTTGCCATTGGTGGCGGTGGTTTGATATCAGGAATCGGTGAATACACTAAGGCTGTACACCCAAAGACAAAAATTATCGGCGTACAGGCACAAGATTCAGATGCGATGAAACGCTCACTAAAAGCCGGCAAGCGAGTGGAATTAAAAGAGGTTGGCTTATTTTCGGATGGCACGGCTGTAAAACTCGTGGGTAAAGAAACATTTCGGATTTGCCAACGGGTAGTTGATGAGATAGTAACCGTTGATACTGATGAAATTTGCGCTGCGATTAATGATGTATTTAGCGATACCCGGAGCATTCTTGAGCCTGCAGGTGCCTTAGCAATTGCAGGTTTAAAAAAATATATCGTGCAAAAGCAAATTAAAAAGAAAACGTTTGTTGCAATTGCCTGCGGCGCAAATATGAACTTTAGTCGCTTGCGTTTTGTCGCTGAACGCGCTGATGTTGGTGAATTTCGCGAAGCGGTTTTTGCTGTGACCATTCCCGAAGAACGTGGCTCATTTAAGCGTTTTTGTGAACTTTTAGGTAAGCGCAATGTGACGGAATTTAATTACCG
>CANKKB010000137.1 GCA_947482555.1 Burkholderiaceae bacterium
GCGGTGACTTTAATGCACAAATGTTTAATTCTTTTTTAGATGGCACCAAATCTGCACTTGAAATGGCTGCCGTATCAAATGCCTGTGGTTTACAACCACCCAAAAATGGCCTGTTATTTCCGCCCTGTGGGGTAGATGATTTACCCACCATCTTAAGACCGGAAGCTGATGGTGGCATCTTGCCCTTTAAAGGCACTGTTGAAGTAGTCTCTTCTGTTGAGCGTGATGGTCGCCCTGTCTTTCGAGATTTACGTTGGGGCGTTTATATTGTCTTTGAAGCACCGAACGAATATGTCCGTAACTGTTTCTTGCAATATGGTCTTAAAACTGATGCCAGTGGCTGGTATGCGGCGATGTATAAGCCTTATCACTTAATTGGTCTAGAGCTTGGCATCTCGGTTGCGAGTGTAGCTTTGCGCAGAGAAGCAACGGGCGAAACTACCGCCTTTAACGGTGATGTTGTAGCTACGGCCAAGCGTGATTTGAAGGCTGGAGAAATGCTGGATGGCGAAGGTGGTTTTACCGTCTACGGTAAATTAATGCCTGCTACTGATTCCTTAGCAATGGGCGGCTTACCCATTGGGTTAGCTCACCGTCTGCCACTCAAGAATGCTGTCGCAGCTGGCAAACCCGTATGCTGGAACGATGTCAATTTTGATATCAGTAATGAAGCGATTCGAGTACGACGCGAAATGGAATCGATATTTAAAAAATAAGTCGATAAATAAATTTTTTTATTAGGGTAAAGGCAAAGCAGTTTTGTAAGAAACTTGCTTTAATGCAAAGCTAGAACGAATTTTTTCTATTCCCGCAATGGGTGTTAATTGCTCCAGAATAAATTTTTCTAAATCGCCAATATTGGATACAGCAACCCGAATTAAATAATCGCAATCGCCAGTCATTAAATAGCACTCCATTACTGCATGCTGCTCGGCAATGCGCCGTTCAAATTCAGCGAGCGCAGTTTTTGACTGTTCTTTTAAGCTGATCGAAATAAATACATTTAAATCAAGTCCCAGAGCCTTGGGGTTAGCCAAGGCCACATAGCGTTGAATTACTTGATTTGCCTCTAGCGCACGCACACGCAATAAACATGGTGATGGTGATAAATGCACGCGCTTAGCCAAGGCTACATTGCTAAGTGAACTATCATTTTGAAGTTCTTGTAAGATTCTTAAATCAATGGCATCTAGTTGCATAAAGTTCTATAAAAGTGGTTTATTTAGCATTTTATGCTTAATTTAATGGTATTTGACCATAATTTGCAATCCTATTTCAGCGCACTCTTTGTATATTAATACCTATGCAAAACCCTCACGATATCGATCCAGCTGAAACTGCCGAGTGGGCGGAAGCGTTTATTAATTCCATTGCTGCAAATGGCGAAGAACGAGGCAAGCATTTGCTCGATATGCTCATCCGCACCGCCCATCAACAACAAATTGGTTGGTCACCTGAATTAGTTACACCCCTAGTAAATACGATTACGGTAGCCAAGCAAGGGGTGTTTCCTGGCGATCTGGCAATCGAAGAAAAAATTGCTTCTTTGATGCGTTGGAATGCACTAGCAATGGTCGCAAAAGCAAATACAGCTTATGGTGAACTAGGTGGTCACATTGCCAGCTATGCTAGTGCTGCCGATTTATTTGAAGTAGGATTTAATCATTTTTATCATGGCCGTACCTCTGAGCACAATGGCGATTTAGTATTTTTTCAACCTCATAGTGCGCCTGGCGTCTACGCCCGTGCCTATCTTGAGGGCCGATTAAACGAACAAGATCTAGCGCATTACCGCCAAGAAATTACGGCCACAGAAATTGGTGTGCAGGGCTTATCAAGTTATCCCCACCCATGGCTCATGCCCAATTTTTGGCAATTTCCTACTGGTTCAATGGGAATTGGCCCCATCAGTTCAATTTATCAAGCCCGTTTTATGCGCTACTTAAGCCATCGCAATTTACTCGACTGTTCGCAGCGGAGAGTATGGGGTGTTTTTGGTGACGGTGAAATGGATGAGCCCGAGAGTATGAGCGCCCTCACCTTGGCCTCACGTGAAAAATTAGATAATTTAACGTGGGTAGTGAACTGTAATCTACAACGCTTAGATGGCCCCGTTAGAAGTAATGGCCGCATTATTGACGAATTAGAAAAATTATTTCGTGGTGCCGGATGGAATGTTATTAAATTAGTGTGGGGCAGTGATTGGGATGGCTTATTTGCGCGTGATCATACCGGCGCTTTAGTACGTGCACTCTCTAATACGGTTGATGGTCAAATGCAAACTTTTGCAGCTAAGGATGGGCGCTTTAATCGGGAAAATTTTTTCGGACAAAGCCCCGAACTTGCTGAGTTAGCGCAAGGCATGACGGATGAACAAATTGATCGATTAAAACGTGGCGGTCATGATATTGTCAAAATCTATGCAGCCTATGAAGCTGCCGCAAAGCATACAGGTCAACCCACGGTGATTTTGGCGCATACAAAAAAAGGCTATGGAATGGGGCATGCTGGTCAAGGAAAAATGACAACGCATAGTCAGAAAAAATTTGATGAAGAAGCGTTAATTGGGTTTCGTAATCGCTTTAACTTGCCACTCAGTGATGACCAAGCAATCAATTTAGATTTTTATCGGCCAAGCGAAGATAGTAAAGAAATGCAGTACCTGCAGCAACGACGTGCTGAGTTAGGTGGCTATTTACCCAAACGCATTATCGACTGCGAGCGCCTACCCATTCCACCGCTTGAATCTTATGCTGGCTTTGCCCTTGCTCCAGACGATAAATCAATGTCAACAACCATGGCTTTTGTGCGGCTCTTGGGTAATTTACTGAAGACCCCAGAGCTCGGCGCGCGAATTGTGCCCATTGTGGCTGATGAAGCACGTACATTTGGTATGGCCAATTTATTTAAACAGGTAGGTATTTATTCTAGTGTTGGACAATGCTATGAGCCTGAGGATATTGGTTCCGTATTAAGTTATCGCGAAGCCTTAAATGGGCAAATTTTAGAAGAAGGCATTAGTGAAGCGGGGGCTATTGCCAGCTGGACTGCGGCTGCAACTAGCTATGCTAATCATGGTTTTGCCATGCTACCTTTTTATATTTATTACTCTATTTTTGGTTTTCAGCGGGTCGGTGATGCTATATGGGCAGCAGCCGATCAACGTGCACGCGGTTTCTTATTGGGTGCAACTTCGGGGCGCACTACTTTGGGTGGGGAAGGCTTGCAACATCAAGATGGTAGTAGTCATTTAGTTGCTGCCACCATTCCTAATTGCAAAGCCTATGATCCGGCTTTTGCTGGGGAATTGGCTGTCATTATTGATGCCGGAATGCGTGAAATGTTAACCGATCAACGCGATGTCTTTTATTATATTACGCTCATGAATGAAAACTATGCACAAACCAACTTATTGCCCGGTAAAGAAAAAGATATTCTGGCGGGAGGATATCACTATCAAAAAGCATCCCCCAATGCTAAACAAAGAGTTACTTTACTTGGCTCTGGTGCAATCTTGCTCGAAGTCATCAAGGCTGCAGAATTATTAAAACAAGAAGGCATTGAAGCTGATATTTTTAGTATAACTAGTTGGAGCGAACTCGCACGTAATGGCCAACAAGCATTGCTAGCAGCTTTTGCCGATGGCAATAAGGGTATCGATAGTGAAGATGACGAAGTAAATGAAGGTCAAACTGCCTTTATTACCTCACTACTAGCGAATTCAGTAGGTCCCATTATTGCTGCAACTGATTATGTACGGGCAGTGCCAGAAAGTATTCGTGCCTATATCCCCAACGAGCGCAACTACTTTACCTTAGGCACAGATGGATTTGGGCGCAGCGATACTCGTGCTGCTCTACGTGAGTTCTTTCAAGTTGATGCTGCGAGTATTGCAAAAGCAGCACAATTTTCTGCATTCAAACACAAAGGTTAATTCAAGCGCCGGTTTTCAGTAAGAAGTTTAGTTTTAAGCTTCAAGTAGTTGCTTAAAGCTATTCACTAATACTGCTGATGATTGTGCGCCCTCAATCAGGTGCTGATCATTTAAAATAAATGCCGGCACCCCATGAATTCCTAAATTTTGGAAATTTTGTATTTGTCCCCGCACTTCTTGGCTAAATTCATCGCCTTCTAATACTGCCTTAGCACGTACTTGATCTAATCCTGCGCGGTCTACTGCAGCAAGCACATTATCTAAATCATCCATACTGACGGCCAAACAAAAATAGGTATTTAATAATTCTTTCTTAAGTGCTGCTTGGGCGGGTAAACCACACTCTTTAGCTGCCCAATATAAAAGGCGGTGTGCGTTAAAGGTGTTGTAAATTCTTTTTCTTCCGGCAGGATGAAAATTAAAGCCAACTTCAGCAGCGCGGGCTCGAATACGCGTTTGATTTGCTTGCACTTGCTCAGCAGAGAGTCCATATTTTTGCGTTAAGTGCTCAACTGCATCTTGACCGCCTGCGGGCATATTTGGATTGAGCTCAAATGGCTGAAAATGAATTTCAAAGTCGGCTTGTTCGGCCAGTGCTTTAATTGCTTTATTCAGCTCGCCATAGCCAACTGCACACCAGGGACAAGCGACATCAGAAACAACATCAATTTTTATTTTTGGTTTCATTGTTTTAATTATTGAATAGTTGAATAATCATCAATATTACAGTCAAATGGCACTACCTTGTTTGCCATCAATGAAAAACGCCCGATCTTTTGAATCAGGCGTTTTTTTATTGCGGCTCTACAGCTGAAAAGGGCATCAATTACATCATGCCGCCCATGCCACCCATTCCGCCCATTCCACCCATATCGCCACCTGGCATACCGCCGCCAGATTCATCTTTAGGTGAATCACAAATTGCACAATCTGTCGTTAATAAGAGCGCAGCAACTGAAGCAGCATTAACCAATGCAGTTTTTGTTACCTTAGTTGGATCAATCACACCCTGAGCAACTAAATCGCCATACTCGCCAGTAGCAGCGTTGTAACCATTATTGCCTTTGCTAGCTTCAACTGCATTAACTACAACACTAGCTTCATCGCCGGCATTGGAAACAATAATGCGTAATGGCTCCTGCATTGCACGCAAGACAATACTGATACCAGCATCTTGATCAGCGTTATCGCCTTTCAGACCTTTAATACCTTGCATAGCGCGAATCAAGGCTACACCACCGCCAGGCACAATACCTTCTTCAAC
>CANKKB010000138.1 GCA_947482555.1 Burkholderiaceae bacterium
AAAGTATTAGCCTTACCGCTCCTTAAAATTATTCCCAAAACCGATTTTCAATTACAGGTTGATATCCCCTCGGCAATCAGTCAGGCTGATTTGGCTATTTTTGTTAGTCCAAATGCCATTGAGTGCGGCATGCGTTTACTCAGTGCTCCTTGGCATGAATTAGCGCCGATGCAGTTGCGAGTTGGGGTGATGGGGGAAAGTAGCAAAAAATCACTCTTGCAACATGGGGTTGATGCCCAGATGATTTTGCTGCCACGAAATCCCCAGCAGTGGGATTCAGAAGGTTTATGGCAGACATTGCAAGCAGAGCAAAAAAAACATGATTGGGATTGGACTGAACGCCGCGTCATTATTTTTAAAGGAGATGGCGGCCGCGAATGGTTGGCCGATACTTTATTAGCAGCGGGAGCACAGCTAGAAACTTTTGCGGTTTACAGCCGAGTACCTTTAGAAAAATCAAACCCATTATGGCAAGCAATTCAGGCAAATCCTAGCGATCAAAAGCTTTGGCTACTGACTTCCTCTGAGGCTGTTCGTTATTTAGAGCAGTCTGATAAAGATCAGGTCGCGCTGAATTTACAGCTGGCAAGCGCTTTATGTCCACATCAAAATATCGCGACACTAGCTAGCGAAATTGGTTTTGGTAACGTGCGACTCTGTGAGTCGGGCGACGCCGCTTTAATTAAAGCAAGTTTGCAGTGGGTAGAGGAGTTAACAGTAGACCAGGTAAAAACAATTCGCTAACTAAAAGCGGATGACCGTTAAGGAAATACATCGTGCGTCGGGCCCACAACTGCGGAGGAAGGCCGGGGTATTTTTTTTGACAAGCACGCCAGATGGCCTGTTTGCGGTTGAGACGGGCAATATGGCGGACAGTTTTGCTTCTTATGCCATAGGTATTGGCAAATAAAACTGCGCCTAAGGGTTTATTGCCTAACTTTAGAATACGGCGGTTATGTCCCCCTGAGCTAGTAGTTGGAATGACGCTGCGCGCCACCACTACCGGTATCCCTTGAACACAAAGCAGCACTTCTCGCACGCGACAACGCTGCAGTGGTTTATTAAATAAACGGGATTCTTCGGGTAAAACATGTTGTAGTTCATCGGCTAGCACGATGACTTCTAAATGCCGCGCAAAAGCGAATTCAATTTTTTTAGTCAGCGAGCCACTGTCACTAAGCCATTCTTGCCAAGCGGGTGGCGCACGATGAAGACCGCCTTTGGCACGTAAAGTACCACCAGAATCGACCCGATTCCATACAGAACGGAGACGATTGTGGTGGGTCAAGATTAACTACTGCTATAGGATTTGCGTGCCGCGCCTGATTTGGGTTTAGCAAATTTAGGACCAGTGCGATTATCGGTTGGTCGGGCAGAACGCGATTCTGGACGCGAGTCTGAACGTGCGGCATAACCACCCGTGCTAGTTTTGCCAGCATAGCCACCACCACCCGTTTTACCGGCATAACCACCAGTGCTAGTTTTCCCGGCGTAGCCACCACCGCTACCACCAGAGCGTCCACCTCCAGCACCAGTGCGACCACCAGGTCTGCCACCACCACCGCCGCCACCGGAACGACCACGACCACCACCAGGCCGGCCAGAGCCAGCGTTGGGGTTAGCAGTGGGCTCAAGGCCTGCAATGACCGATGAGGGAATATCTTGTTGGGTAAAGCGCTCAATTGCTCTGATCTTGACGCGATCACGATGTTCAACCAAAGTGATAGCAGTGCCATTACGACCAGCGCGACCCGTTCTACCAATCCGATGGGTATAGTCTTCAGGTTTCATTGGCAAGCCAAAATTAATCACGTGACTAATGCGTGGTACATCAATGCCGCGAGCAGCAACATCGGTGGCCACCAAAATTTTAGTATGGCCTTTACGCAATGAATCTAAACGCCGCATACGTACTGCTTGGGGCATGGCGCCGTGTAAAGCACTGGCTTCATAACCATTCGCGCGCAAGGTATCAGCAATTTTTTCGCTTTCAACTTGGGTGCTAGCAAAAACTACAGCTTGATCTAATTCAGGATCTGACAGTAAGTGGGCGAGTAAGCGATGCTTATGCGCCATGTTATCGGCCCAATGTAATTTTTGCGCAATATTGGCATGGACATCACCAGCATGGGCTAATTCAATACGACCAGCTTGTTTGGTTAAGCGGGTTGCTAAAGACATTACTTTAGGATCAAAGGTTGCTGAAAACATCAAGGTTTGCTTGCGACCACGGCATAGTTGGTCAATGGCTTCGAGATCGTCAGCAAAGCCCATATCGAGCATGCGATCGGCTTCATCAATTACTAATTGTTGAACATCATCTAAACGCAGTGCGCGAGTTTTATTCAAATCAAGTAAGCGACCCGGAGTTGCCACAACTAAAAGGGCACCTTTAAGTGCTTGGATTTGTTTGCCATAGGGCATGCCACCCATGACGATAGCAATGCGGATGCCCTTAATGCCGCGCGATAAATTAATCGCATCAGCAGCAACTTGTTGCGCTAATTCACGGGTTGGGCAAAGCACTAACACTTTCGGTTGTGCGCGACCAGGTACAGGTGAACCATGGGGGTTGCTAGCCACCAACTGATGTAAGAGGGGTAATAAAAAGGCAGCGGTTTTTCCACTACCAGTTTGGCTGCTTACTAACCAGTCGCCACCGCTCATTGCAGCAGGAATAACCTGTGCTTGGACAGGGGTCGCAGCAGTAAAGCCTAAGCTAGTAACATTGTTAAGCAGGGGCTCTGCTAAACCAAAAGAGGCAAACAAAGTTGGCTCTAAAGGATTCTTGCCTTTGCTAGGCACGTGGGTTGTTTCATTTGTGTAAGTCATGTCTTCACATCCCGTTGGGGATGTCTCCGGTTGTGCGCTTCGGTTGTTCTCTCAATGAGATACGCGAGCGCGATGGTCTATATAAGGCATCGACCATCAGACAAGCGGCAGCGGGGCTATAAACACAATTTTTAAGCAACTTTGAACTACAGTAGTGCTGAATATGTGAAGCAAAATCGCTGAAATGTGTAAATTGCTGGGGGCGATGTTTCAAAAAGCCTCTTATTATGGCAGATTTGATCAATTAAAGCAAGGGTTTATCACTAGAGATGAATTGGACAGAGCTCGGTTTAAGTGTCGGCATTATGAATTTCCCCACCTATCTTTTGGGCACGATCATCATCGTGCTTTTACCCGGACCAAACTCATTGTATGTTTTAACCATTTCGGCACAGCGGGGATGGCGAGCTGGTGCGTGGGGCGCCTGCGGCATATTTTTGGGTGACTCCATCTTGATGTTGGCTATTGCGCTTGGTGTTACTGGTTTATTAAGCGCCTCACCAATGACGTTTGCGGTAGTGCGTTATATCGGTGCCGCTTATTTAGCGTGGTTAGGTTGGGGACTGATTCGTGGTGGGATCAGGCGCTGGCCAAGGGCGCAAGCGCTTTCGCCCAAGGACGCATTTGCGGCGATTCGTTTGGCACAACTCCATCCTTTGTGGGCTGCATTGGCTTTATCGCTGACAAATCCTAAAGCCATTTTTTTCTTTGTTTCTTTTTTTGCGCAATTCGTTGACCCTACTTATGCACATCCAAGTCTGAGTTTTTTCTATTTAGCTGTGGTTACTCAAATCTTAAGTATGTCGTATTTAGCTATGCTGATTGGTGCAGGACAATTTTTCTTACATTTATTTCAAACGCATTTACGTTGGTCAGCTATTTTATGGATGATGGTCGGCGTACTCTTTATTGTGTTTGGGATCCATTTGCTGATTACTTAGAGCTCGACTAAGATCAGTCAATACCAATAAGTAATTACCAAGCTAAGATTAATTAATCCCAATCGCGAAGGACAAGTTATGAATGGAGTGCATTTAGAAACAGCCACCTTGGGTGGCGGATGCTTTTGGTGTCTTGAAGCGGTTTACCAGCAGGTGCGCGGTGTAACTGCTGTCGTTTCAGGCTATGCGGGAGGCGCTGGCGCCAACCCGAGCTATGAAGCAGTTTGCGCTGGCGTTACAGGACATGCAGAGGTAGTCACAGTTGAATTTGATCCGCAGCAAGTCAGCTATCGTGATTTATTGGAAATCTTTTTTGTGATTCATGATCCTACGACCTTAAACCGGCAGGGCAATGATATTGGCTCCCAGTATCGCTCGGTAATTTATACCAATAGTGTGGAGCAAGAGAAAACGGCACATGAAGTTGTTGCTGAATTAACTCGCGAAAATGCGTATGGTGCGCCGATCGTCACGGAAATTCAAGCTAGCCCGATTTTTTATGCTGCTGAGGCTTATCATCAAAATTATTTTCGCAATCATCCGGCTCAAGGCTATTGCGCTGCGATCATTGCGCCCAAGCTGAGTAAATTTAGAGCTAAATTTAAATCACTCCTAAACGCTGCTGCTTAAGCCTTATTTTTTTGCTCGCTTAGGGTGCTAAACGTGAAATACGCCAAGCATTGTTTAGTTCTGGTGCAGGGGTAGTCAGGCGCTGATAGCGAATGCGATCATGCAAGCGTGATGGTCGACCTTGCCAAAACTCAATCTCTTCAGCCCTTAAACAATAGCCACCCCAGTGTTCCGGGCGGAGTGGTGTTGCGCCAAATTGCTTTTCAAAGCGCTGCTCTGCCGTCTCAAGATATTCGCGGTTGGGGATTTCAGTACTCTGGGGTGAGGCCCAAGCGCCAATGCGCGAAGCTAGTGGACGCGAATCAAAGTATGCATCGCTTTCAGCAGCTGCTATGCGGCTGACTAATCCTGAAATGCGTACTTGGCGCTCGAGCTCATGCCAGTAAAATAACAATGCAGCTTGGGGCCGCTCGGCAAGCTCTTGACCCTTTTGGCTTTGGTAGTTGGTAAAAAATGTAAAGCCTGCTGTGTCAGCACCCTTGAGGAGTACTGTGCGCAATGATGGTTTACCTGAGGCATCAGCCGTACCTAAGGTCATGGCGTTGGGCTCTGGGCATTGCGCGTTTTTGGCTTGCTCAAACCAAGTGTGAAACAAGGTGAGTGGATCGGCAGGCACATCGTTTTCAGATAGCTGTCCGCGAACATAGTTTTTACGAAGATCTGCAATGGTGTTCATGAATTCAGTATAAAGAGAGCTTATGAGTAATGGAACTAGGGCAAATTTTGTCGCC
>CANKKB010000139.1 GCA_947482555.1 Burkholderiaceae bacterium
TAAATAATGACAAAGGCCCGCGCCAATGGCATTGCTGTTAATGGCCACGCTAGCTTTCGCGGTACACGTCCTGACGATTTCATCTCCCCATTCTAGGTCAGACCTTTCTACAATAGCAAAATGAACTGGAATTGCATCTTAGAGCGGGTTGCCCATACCGCCTCCACCAATGACGATCTGCTCAGCCGTTGGCGAGCTGGCGAGTTGATCGACCCGATTGCCAGAATGGCGAGCGTACAAACTGCCGGCAAAGGTCGAGCCGGAAGGAATTGGCAAACCCAGTTAGGCGACTCCCTCTGTTTTTCTGTGGCCTATCCATTTCAATGTTCTCCAGCAGAATTAAGTGGCTTGAGCTTGGCGATTGGCATTGGCGTTATCAACGGTATTAGTTCCGCACTCAACCTACCCTTAAGTAGGCTTTATGAAATGGGTTTACGGCTAAAGTGGCCAAACGATATTTTATTGGGCGAAAGAAAACTTGGCGGCATTCTGATTGAGGGGGGACAAGCTCAGCCCGATCAGCCAACCTGGATGGTGATTGGTATTGGTCTGAATGCGGCAAAAACTTCTGCCCTAGAAAGCGCTGTCGGCAATGTCATTGCGGGACTCGAAGAATTACTAATCAAGCCTGCCGCATTGCCTGCGCTCGATATTATCTGGCTAAAAATTCTCGACCAATTAGGACTGGTATTACACGAATTCGAAGAGCATGGTTTTACTGCTTTCCAAAAAATTTGGCTGGAATGGGACGCCTACGCTAATCAAGCTGTCGTCATTACTAGCCCTGGCACAAGCCCGCAATCAGGTACCGCCGTGGGAGTCAACACCGTGGGAGCCCTCATACTGGAACAAGGCTCTCAGCAAAATTTCATTCATGTAGGTGATGTTTCTTTGCGGAGCCAGAAGTGAGTTTCTTACTCTTATTTGATCTGGGTAATACCCGTCTTAAATGGGCAGCTGTAGAGCAAGATGACCTACCTAGTGAGCGCGATAAAAAAGTCTGGGCCTTTAGTGGCACGATAGATACCAAACTTTTACTCTCACCTGAGCATTGTCAAGAGCTCGCCCAATATATTTTGCAGACTGTCCCCCAACCCATATCGATTGCGATCTGCAGCGTGGCATCTTCTCAAGCAAAAAATAATTTAAAAAATTTATTGGCCACATGGTCATCGACGCCATGGATCAATTTACAAGGCGATAGTCCTTTCGCTGGCTTACGCACGCAGTATGTAAACCCCTTATCTTTGGGCGCTGATCGCTGGGCTGCACTGATCGGGGCGCGCGCCCTCTTTGGGGGAAATGCTTTGGTGGTGAGCGCTGGAACCGCGAGCACCATTGATTTATTAGGCAGTAATGGGATTCATTACGGGGGTTGGATTTTGCCCGGCTTGACCTTAATGGCAAATAGCTTGGTCGATGGCACAGCGCAATTACAAGCCCCAAAAGCGTTAAGCGCAAGTCGCGAGTTTGCCTTAAGTAGTGAAGCGGCTATTCAGAATGGTTGTATGGCGGCACAAATCGGGGCCCTCCATGAAGCCATTACTTTAGCTGCGGAATTGCATCACCCGATTGAGCGTATTTTTATCGATGGCGGTAATGCAGACTTATTAGTCGCGGCAATTCACGCTCATCCCGGCTTAAAAAATAGCCCGCTTGAGATAGTCGACCGTTTAGCCCTTAGAGGCTTATGGGCTTTCGTACAACAAAATAATTAGGGTTTTTGACGAATTCGTCCGAGTAAATTCGTAGTAGAACGTTCGAATAAGAAGGGGATTGAAACTGGCTTGCCACCCCAGGTTTTAACTAAACGCGCTTCTTCTAAGGACTCGATGTCATAATCGCCCCCTTTGACATAGATATCGGGACGAATTTGGGCAATTAAATGTACCGGGGTAGCTTCGTTAAATAACACTACCAAATCAACGCTAGCTAATGCTGCGAGTAAAGCCTGGCGATCATCCTCCTGATTAATTGGCCTATCGCTCCCCTTACCCAAAAGCCTGACAGAAGCGTCTGAATTCACGCCGACCACTAAACTAGCCCCTAAGTGGCGAGCCTGGGCCAAATAACTGGCATGACCCCGATGCAAAATATCGAAGACGCCATTGGTAAAAACTAAGGGGCGCGGCAGCTTCGATACGGTCAGAAGTAGGTCTTTTGGCTGAACAACTTTAGTCTCAAAAGCAGGTAAAGGTAAGGTCATACCAGCATATTAAGCTGGAATGTCTTAGACTTGCACTTTTGCCATTCGCACCCAAACCGTTTTTGTGTTTTTACCATGAGGTTAATAAGCATGTTGAAGTTCAAATCACTGGCTTTTTTGTGCCTCCTTTTAGGCGCTCCTTTGGCGCTGGCTCAGCCCGCGCCTAACCAGTGCAGCCCTCTGCTTTCGCATACTTTTCCACGCCTGCAAGATGAGGCGCCACAAAACTTATGTCAATATCAGGGCAAGGTTATTTTGGTTGTTAATACTGCGAGTTTTTGTGGTTTTACAAGCCAATATGAAGGCCTAGAAAAATTGTATGCCACCTTTAAAGATCAGGGCTTAGTGGTGCTAGGCTTTCCGTCAAATGATTTTGGTCAACAAGAACCCGGCAGTAATAAAGAAATCGCTGATTTTTGCAAAAATACCTATGATGTGAAATTTCCCATGTTTGCTAAAACTGCAGTTACCGGAAAAAATATAAATCCGCTCTTCAAAATGCTTGTAGCGCAAACTGGGACGACACCGAAATGGAATTTTTATAAATATGTGATTGATCGCAATGGGAAAGTAGTTGATTCTTTTAACAGCATGACCAAGCCCGATAGCAAATCAATTACTAGTGAAGTAGAAAAACTGCTTAAAGAAAAAGTGCTGTAATTTCAATGACAATAAAAAAACGGGTCGCGATTGTTGGTGCCGGTATAGCCGGTCTAGGCTGTGCTTACGCCTTACGTCAATCGGCCTTAATAGAGCTAACGGTATTTGAAGGTGGTGATCACCTTGGTGGCCATAGCAATACCTTGGATATCGAGATTAAAACGCCTACAGGAAAAATTCGTCACGGCATTGATACCGGATTTTTAGTCTTTAATCGTCAAACCTATCCACGTTTATTACGCTTGTTTGAAGAGTTGGCAGTGCCCATTGCAGCCTCTGAAATGTCTTTTTCAGTTACGCTTGAAATACCAACAAAAGCAACGCCTGACGGTACTCAGAGTCGAGTACTAGAGTGGGCCGGCACCAATCTCAACGCCTTTTTTGGCCAACGCAAAAATATTTTTAAGCCTGCTTTCTGGTTAATGGCGTATGACATTATGCGTTTTAATCGTTTGGCAACTGCCCTGGCTTTAAAGCAAAAACATGAGCCCCATACCAACTCTGGCAGAGAAGAAAGTATTACCGTTTTTTTAAAGCGCCATCGCTTTAGTGCGCATTTTCGTCAATGGTATTTCTTACCAATGATTGGCGCGATTTGGTCGTGCCCAGTTGAGCAGATGCTAGCATTCCCCATTTCAGCAATGGCCCGTTTTTGTCATAATCATGGCTTATTAAAAATTCAAGGACGCCCCCAGTGGCTTACTGTTCAAGGCGGCTCACGTGAATATGTGCACCGCTTAGTTAGCGCACTGCAATTGCACTCAGTAGCTATTACAAGACAAAAGGTATTGTGCGTAACGGTGAATGAGGACACGAAAACTGGCGGGAAAATTGCCATTCAAACTGCACAAGGCATACAGTACTTTGATGAAGTGGTCATGGCCTGTCATAGTGATGAAAGTTTGCACTTGGTACAGGGTAATAGTGCTGCTGAGAAAGCAGTCCTCGCGAAAATTCCCTACCAACAGAACCGCGCTATTCTTCATACTGACAGCTCTTTTTTGCCCACCGAAAAACGTTGCTGGGCCTCGTGGAATTACATCGCAGAAGTTGCTCAATCGGCAAATCAAGCGGCAGCTGTTAGCGTTAATTATTTAATTAACAAACTCCAACCGTTGCCAGCAGAACTCGAGCAAATACCAATTCTGGTGAGCTTAAATCCGCTCCGGGAACCTAAACCAGAAACCATACATGCGGTGATTCACTATGCTCACCCTATTTTCGACGCTAGCGCTTTACAAGCGCAATATGATCTAGCCTTGATGCAGGGTAAATCATCAGTCTGGTATTGTGGCGCTTGGACAGGCTACGGCTTTCATGAAGATGGCTTGCGTTCTGGTGAGCTAGTGGCAGCTGATTTACTTGAGCGTCTTCATTCGCTTACCTTACCTGCGCAATTTCAGCGCACTGTTTAAGCGATTCGGACAGATGAAAGAAGCTCAGCTCACTTTCGGCGTAGTGAAGCACACGCGTTTTCGACCTAAACACAATTCATTTGGCTACCGTGTTTTTACCCTCAAAATTCCCTTGCGCTTACGTCAAGCTGACCCACGGCTATTAAGCCGCCATGGCTTGGGTGACAATCAATTTCGCTTGATTTCTTTTTATGATAGAGATCATGGCCAAGGCGAAGTAAATTCCCTCGCCTGGATAGAGGCGCTCTTAACTCAATATCAGATTGATGGCGTTGATGGAGAAATTTGGCTACAAACTTTTCCGCGGGTATTGGGTTATACCTTTAATCCAGTCAGCTTTTGGATTTGTACCCGTTCTAATGGCGAAGTACGTGCAATTGTGGCCGAAGTCAATAATACCTTTGGTGAGCGTCACTGTTATTTACTAGCTAAAGATTCAGGAGAGTCAATTCGCTCTGGTGAGACTTTGGCGAGCCGCAAAGTTTTTCATGTGTCACCATTTTGCGAAGTACAGGGTGATTATCATTTCCGCTTTCTATTTTCTGAAGATAGCCAGGCAAAAAATCGCACCCTTTATCGCATTGAGTTACTTGAGGACAACCAACCCCTCATCAATACTAGTATTAGCGGTACTGAACGACCCTTAAATCGGCGCAATTTATACTTGGCAATCTTGAGTTATCCTTTAATGAGTATCGGAGTGATTGTCCGCATTCATTGGCAAGCGATTAAACTGTGGCTTAAAGGCGTACCCTTTCACTCAAAACCCCAACCACCTGAATTTGAAGTAACCCGATGAATCGACCTGGACAGCCTTTACTAGCAAAGCTAAATTTCTCTAAAGCA
>CANKKB010000140.1 GCA_947482555.1 Burkholderiaceae bacterium
AAAGTGATATTTTTCATACGTATACCTCCCGCTAGTTTCTACTTAATGGAACCAAGGACGCCAAGCCCACACCAAAATATGTGCTACTACTGCAATCGATACAAATCCGACTAAGCCTTGGACATAAAACTGGTTAAACTCCTTAGCTTCATCGTCGGTGAGACCAGAGATTGAGTCTGTTCTGTTATCACTCATACGAGATCACTCCTTAAAAAGGCCTTCCGGCCGTTACCGCGCAAAGCCCGCGCGCTAGGGGCATGTGGCGTACTACTGCCAAATTCTGTCAAACCGCTTAAGTTCTGTTTCAAACTGTTTCTCCTGCCAAAATTTCAGGGCAAGAGATCCGCACCCGTTCTAAGGTAATTAATTCTTCGCCAGCTGTTTCGGCGGCTCGCTCAACCCGATCACGCAATAATTTCGCCACTGAAATTTGCACCAGTACAGGCTGAGATTGAACATAATCGGCTACCGCTTTTTGCGCATCCGCTTCCCATTGCAAATTTGCCAGTAGCTTCTGCCGAACTAAGGTTGCATCAACCTTATCCATCTCTGTTCCCAAGGGAATAATGTGGAATAAAGCGTCAAATAGCCCATTGCAAAATTCTTGAATTAAATAGGTTGCCCCGGCATAACCCATAAATGGCGTTCCTGTGTGGCGGCGGATTAAAGCGCCAGGATAGGATGCCGGAATAAATGTCGCTTTAGAACCAATTTCACTTAAGTACATGCGCTCGTTGTAGCTGCCATACATAATGAGAGGTGTTTTTTCTTTGGTTAGTTTCCGCACTTCTTCATTGTTGGTTTTTTCACCTGGTTTACGTGCCACCGCAAAATTACAGGGCATGCCCATTTCATCTTCAAAGAAATGACGGATACCCCGTGAATAAGTTTCATTAGCCACGACTGCAAAACTGGCGGTACCAAAAAAATCTTGCGTAACTGAGCGCCATAAATCCCAAATCGGCTTAATCGTCGTGTGCTTCTCGCGCTCAATAAAAGGCTCGGGGTCTAAGCCAAGATGCTCGCCCAGAGTACGTAAAAATTGGGTCGTGCTATGCAAACCAATCGGGGCTTGTAAATATGGGCGCTCTAAGGCTTCACATAACATCCGCCCAAACTCACGGTACATACAAATGTTCACGTCAGCCTCAACTAAGCGCGCAACATCAGCCAGATGTCCGCCCAAAGGAAAAACCAAATTAATTTCAGCGCCAATGCCTTGGACTAAGCGACGAATTTCAGCCAAGTCACTCGGCATATTGAATGTACCGTAGCAAGGGCCAATAATATTCACGCGGGGTTTTTCACCCGGTTTTTTAGGTGGGCGGGCGGGTACAGTCCTCATACCGTACTCACTCCATAACCAAAACATCGCGCGATTCGCACATTGCCATTGATCTTCATCAATTGTGCGCGGTAAAAAGCGTTGAATATTGGTGCCTTCTGGTGTCACACCGCCGCCAATCATTTCTGCAATTGAGCCAGTGACAACGACTGAAGGTAGATCGGGATCTAAAGTGGCGTGGGCCCGTTTCATTGCGCCTTCTGTACCCTCGCGCCCCAATTGTTCTTCAGCCAATCCGGTAACTACAATTGGCAGCTCATGGGGGGGTAAGGCATCGGTGTAATGTAATACCGAAGTAACTGGTAAATTTTCACAACCTACTGGGCCATCAATCACTACTTGCAAACCTTTAATTGAGGTAAACACATAAACTGCGCCCCAATATCCGCCCGCACGATCGTGATCAATGACAAACATTACATCATCTCCTCAGCTTTGCGCTTCTTCATTTTTTTCTCCAATTTACGCCGGGTTTCTGCTTTGAACTCCGGACGATCGACCGGTACATCTTCCCAAACCCCTGCTGCATGACCAGAACCAACATTGCCAAAAAAGGCTTTCATCTCATCAAAGCGTGCTTGATTCTTTAAAGCCGCATTAATCACCTGCGCTAACGAACCAGCACCAGCTGGCCCCATTAAGGGGCGCGCAGAAATTAAATTGGTGAAATATAAAGCTGGAATAGAGGCTTGTTTAGCTGCCTGCACTACCGGAGTTGTACCAATTGCTAAGTCAGGCTTGTATTCATCCATAGCTGCTAGATCTTGCTCAAGCGACGCGCGAAATACTACTTGCACCCCTTTTGATTCAAGCCAATCCTGGTCTGCTTGACTCCACTCGGTACGCGGGCAAGCCGAACCAACATAGCGCACTTCAGCGCCACTCTCGATTAGTAAGCGCGCGACCAATAATTCAGAGCCCTCATAACCGCTGACATTAATCCGTCCTTTGATTGGTGCTGCGCTAAGCACACCTTTAATAGCAGGTAAAAATTTATTTTGGGCCGCAGCAATTTTATCTGCGCTCGTATTGGTAGCCGTACCAATTGCAGCCAACCAATTAGCGGTCCCCTCGTAACCTACTGGTGCAGAGCCTACAATTGGTCTACCTGCCGCTTGAAATTCACGAATACTCGCGGTGTAGAAAGGATGAATAGCACCAACTACCGCACAATCGAGGGCTTGATATAGTTCACGCCATTCGCGAGTCGGTACGGTTGCACCCACTGCCAAATCCATTGGGTCAAGCAACATCCCAATCACTGCTGGATCAGCAGGAAACATTTCACCTAATAAGGTGACAGTGGGTTTTGACTGCTTACCTGCGCGCGGTGCTTGCACTGGTCCAGCAAGAATTTCATTGCGGGCATATTGCAGCATCGCGCCAGCTAAAACATCTTTTGCTTCGGCGTGGGTTGGCACACCAAAGCCAGGAACATCGATACCAATAATCCGTACGCCATTAATTTCTTTTGGTAATAATTGCAAGGGCACGCCACTTGCAGTAGGCACACATAAATTAATAATGACAATTACATCGTACTTTTCTGGATCAGCTTCTTTGTAAACTGCTTCACGAATATCTTCGAATAACTTTCCAGTGACCAATGATTCGGAATTAAATGGTACATAACCTACGCTGCGGCGAGCCCCATAAAAATGGGAAGTAAACGTTAGGCCATATACGCAGCAAGCAGACCCTGACAAGATCGTGGCAGTTCTCCGCATTCTTAGGCCCACTCTTAAAGAACCAAATGCAGGGCACATACTTTGGGGCTGGTCGTGTGGTCCCTTGGGATAATCTTTTTCATACTGCTGCAAAATTGCCGTTTTGCCTGCTGCACGTGCAGCCAAGTTCATTTGCTCTTTGCCAGCATGACAGCCAACACCATCACCTAAAACTGGATCAACGATGAGTTTTTCTGGCACGATTGGAATAGTAGTGGTCATACTTAATTAGCAATTAGGCTTGGTCGTAAATCACTTCAAGTGATTCCTTCACCACAGCATCTTTGCCCATCATGTCTTTCACTGTAGCTGGCTCTAAAACAAAATCGCGCCCAGTAATGTCTGCTGAGAAGAGTCCAAGTAAGTCATCCTGAGTTAATGGCTTGGGGCGCACTGGGGGTGCTGTGGCAACATTGCTAGCAAGCTCCTCAAATAGAGGTCCCCACTGAGTACCTGGGCGGCCAATAATTTCATAGCTAGCACTTTTACGCCGAATATCATCATCTGCTGGAATAGCTGCTAATACAGGAATTCCGGCTCTTTCTGCAAAGGCTTGAGCTTCTCCAGTGTGATCATCTTTATTAATCACCATACCTGCCACACCGACATTGCCGCCAAGTTTGCGGAAATATTCCACCGCTGAACAGACATTGTTAGCCACATAAAGGGATTGCAAATCATTGCTGGCAACAACAATGACTTTTTGACACATATCGCGTGCAATGGGCAAGCCAAAACCGCCGCAAACCACATCACCCAGAAAATCAAGCAAGACAAAATCAAAGCCCCAGTCGTGGAAACCTAATTTTTCTAAAGTCTCAAAGCCATGAATAATTCCGCGCCCGCCGCAACCACGTCCTACCTCTGGACCGCCTAATTCCATCGCGTAGACACCATCACGCTTAAAACAAACGTCGCCAATGGCAACAGCGTCGCCCGATAATTTCTTTTTCGATGAGGTTTCAATAATAGTTGGACAAGCTTTACCGCCAAATAATAGGGAGGTGGTATCACTCTTTGGATCACAACCAATTAACAACACTTTTTTGCCTTGTTGAGCCATCATGTAGGATAAATTCGCTAAGGTAAAACTTTTGCCAATTCCGCCTTTGCCATAGATGGCAATAATTTGTGTTTCTTTGGTGATGGGTCCAGTAGCAACTGCATCGGGCTCGATTGCGGCCTCTTTTTTCAAGTTCATAAACTGAATCGTAGCCTCGCTTGGAATCCCGTCGATTTTCACTTTTGTAGGTGCGTCCATTACAGTGATCTCCAATCTAAAACCATTTTTAAACAGTCTTTGTTATGAAATGCAGTGCGGTAAGCTGCATCTGCGTCTTGTGGTGTAGCACGATGTGTAATCAGACCTGCGAGCGATAAGCTGCCGGATTCAACTAAACGGTGAACTGCAGTTAGGTCAGTGGGTTGCCACTGTGCAGCAATACGTATGCGAGCTTCACGCATAAAGGCGGGAGCAAAGGCAAACGTAATCGCGTCATAAAAACCGGCTAAAACAATTTCTCCACCAGGGGCCAAGTGACTCACTAAGGTATCGAGTAGTTTGGCGTCGCCACTCACATCAATAATAGTTTTATATTTTGCGGCGGCACAAGTCTTGGGATCAACCACTTCATAGCCAACTGCACCTTCGCGACGCTTGGGATCGATTTCCCAAACCACGGGTTGTTTACCGGCCAGTACAGCAATTCGCGCCAGTAATCTGCCAAGCACGCCATGACCAACAATTAAATCAGGCTGCTCATTACCAAGACCAGAGGTCACGTGATAAGCGGTGGCCGCTAGTGCATACAAAATAACTTCTTCGCCTAAATTTTCTGCTACTGCCACCGCACGCGTAGCTGGCACAATTAATCGGGATGCAGCACCGCCAAATAAACCCCGCACATCGACGAAGCAAGTTGATCCTGGGACAAAAACCCGCTGGCCGACTGTATAGCGTTGTTGGGCATCAGCTTGGATCACCCGACCTACTGACTCATAACCAGGTACCAGTGGATAACCCATTCCTGGAAAGCTCGGCATTTGGCCA
>CANKKB010000141.1 GCA_947482555.1 Burkholderiaceae bacterium
TGCTAACGTGATTCTGCTGAATTAAACGGTATGGGCGAGCTTTTTGATACGCAGCCGCCGCCACCATTAGCTGAGGCTTTACGCCCTAAAACAATTGACGCCGTAATTGGTCAGACTCATTTATTGGCAGCTGGTAAACCCCTGAATCTTGCCTTTGCTTCCGGTCAACCGCACTCGATGATTTTATGGGGGCCGCCAGGTGTAGGTAAAACCACTTTAGCGCGGCTGTCTGCGCAAGCCTTTCAACGTGACTTCATTGCCATCTCCGCAGTTTTAGCAGGCGTGAAAGAAATTCGCGAAGCCATTGAACGCGCCCAGCAAACCATGGCGCAATTTGGACGCCAAACTATTTTATTTGTCGATGAAATTCACCGCTTTAATAAAAGTCAACAAGATGCGCTCTTACCTCATGTTGAATCGGGCCTCTTTACTTTTATTGGGGCGACTACCGAGAACCCTTCCTTCGAAGTCATTTCAGCACTGTTATCCCGTGCGCAAGTCTACGTACTAAAACCACTCAGCAGCGATGAGCTCAAGTTACTCTTAACTCGCGCTCGCGCTGCTGCACTCCCCGATATTGTCTTTGATAGTGCCGCTATTGAAGCTTTGGTGGCACATGCCGATGGTGATGCACGCCGCTTACTCAACTTAGTCGAACAAATTCGCAATGCCCTCTCGGTCCCAGGCTGTGAAGTCAAACAAATTGATCAAGCTTATGTACAAAATACCTTGGCGAGCAATATCAGGCGCTTTGATAAGGGTGGTGATCAATTTTATGATCAAATTTCTGCCTTGCATAAATCCGTCCGCGGCTCACATCCCGATGCAGCGCTCTACTGGTTATGCCGCATGCTGGATGGCGGCGCCGACCCACGTTACTTAGCACGGCGAATTGTGCGCATGGCTTGGGAAGATATTGGCTTGGCCGATCCACGCGCCATTCAATTGGCTAACGATGCAGCGCAAACCTATGAGCGACTAGGCTCACCCGAAGGTGAATTAGCCCTTGGTCAAGCAGTCGTGTATTTAGCAGTTGCGGCTAAAAGTAATGCGAGTTACAACGCCTATAACGCCGCACGCGCCTTTGTGGCAGGCGACCAAAGTCGTGAGGTACCAATACATTTACGGAATGCGCCCACCAAGCTGATGAAAGAGCTGGGGCATGGGCATGCCTACCGTTATGCGCACGATGAGCCTCATGCTTATGCTGCGGGCGAAACCTATCTCCCTACTGGGATGCCAGAGCCTCACTGGTATGAGCCAGTTGAGCGCGGCTTAGAAACCCAAATTGCAGAAAAAATGGCTTTTTTGCGCCAATTGGACGTAGACGTTAAGAAATAAACAATTGCCGAAAAACTCCCCTATACTGTATAAAAATACAGTATATGCAAAATTCATTTATTAGCCCCAAATACCCGCTGCAAGCGCTTAGTTTTCCGCTCTATGCTTGTCCAGCCCCCGCAGGCTTTCCCTCGCCCGCCGCCGATCATTACGACAAACGCCTTGATCTGAATGAGCATCTGATTTTGCATCCCGAAGCGACTTTTTTTCTACGCGTTAAGGGCGACTCGATGATTGGCGCTGGCATTCACGATAATGATTTATTGGTGATTGATCGTTCAGTCGAGCCTACCCATGGCCGCGTTGTCATTGCCGTCATCGACGGCGATCTTACGGTTAAGCGTCTCCATCGACAGCGCGGCAAAATTATTCTACAAGCAGATAACCCCAAATATCCAGACCTAATCATCGCTGCTGACCAGGAATTACAAATTTGGGGCGTGGTATCGCACGTGATTCACAAACCATAACCCCGAGCACCGCCCCTAGAAACTGTTTTCTATAAATTACTGTCATTCATTCTCATTCATGTCACCACCATCTAGCAGCGCGCCGCCCATATTTGCACTCATTGACGCTAATAATTTTTATGTTTCTTGCGAGCGGGTCTTTAATCCCCAGCTAGAAAAAAAACCCGTTGTCGTACTTTCAAATAATGATGGGTGTATCGTAGCGCGCAGTCAAGAAGCAAAAGATTTGGGCATTCGCATGGGTGAGCCTTTTTTCCGCGCCAAACATCTCATTCAAAGTCATGGTCTTATTTGGTTTAGCTCTAACTACACACTCTATGGTGATATGAGCGCACGAATGATGGCTTTGCTCGGCAGCTTTGCACCACAACAAGAAATTTATTCCATTGATGAATGCTTTCTTGATCTTGCCGGCATCCAGCAAGACGCCGTTAGTTATGGCCAAACAATTCGTCGGCGTACGCGGCGTTACTTAGGTTTGCCGACTAGTGTTGGTATTGGCAAAACCAAAACCTTGGCCAAATTAGCAAACTACCTAGCCAAAAAACGTCCACAGTATGGCGGCGTCTTCGATTGGCAAGCATGCGAACCCCTAATAGAAGATTACTTAATGGCCCAAATTGATGTCGGCGAGATCTGGGGTGTTGGTAGACGTTTGCGCATGCAATTGCGGGCTATGGCCATTACTACCTGCCGCGATTTAAAATATGCACAAACCAGTTTAATCCGCCAACGTTTTGGTGTCGTGCTCGAGCGCACAATCGCCGAATTAAATGGCCTCGCTTGTCTCGCTTTAGAAGATACAAAAACCAGCGGAGAAAAACGTAAACAGCAAATTATTTCGAGTAAAAGTTTTGGTCAGCCTATTACAGCATTGGCCGATTTAAGTGCGGCAGTCTTAAGCTATACGGCGCGTGCCGCAGAGAAACTGCGCCAACAGGACTCCATCTGCTCGCATGTAGTCGTTTTTATTCAAACAAATTCTTTTTCGAGTCACCAAAAACAGTATGGTAATAGCATCACTTTGCCAGTTATTGTCGCGAGTAACGATACCCGTCGCTTATCAGCAGTTGCGATCATGGGTATCGAAAAAATCTATCGTACGGGATATTGTTATAAAAAAGCCGGAGTCATTCTACTTGGCTTACACCCTGCCGCGCAGCAGCAAGGCAATCTATTGATGGCGGATCCGTATCCTCGTACTAGCAAAGTCATGCACGTCATGGACCACCTGAATCAAAAATATGGTGCCAATACCCTCAGCCTTGCTGGCGCTGGCCTGCAACCACACTGGCGCACGCAAGCAGCGCAACGTACCCCTAACTACACTACCGCCTGGGATGAACTAGCGCCAGCCTATGCCAACCGTTAGGACCTCAATAGCAATACTCAATACAATTAGCAATATGTGTCTAGCAGCACGATTCATTAACCCCTCTTTCAAGGAAATTTCAATGCGCAAAATTCTAGTTTTATTCGCCACAATCATAAGCATGGCTTGCTTTGCACAATTCGCTTATGCGGGGCCCAAGGTTGAAATGAAAACTACCCTAGGTAGCTTTGTGGTCGAATTAGATGTAAATAAAGCCCCCAAATCAACTGCTAATTTTTTGAATTATGTCAAAAGCGGTTTTTATAATGGCACTATTTTTCATCGTGTCATTGATGGCTTTATGATTCAAGGTGGTGGCTTTACTGCTGAAATGGTGCAAAAACCCACACAAGCGCCAATTCCTTCAGAAGCCCAAAATGGACTCAAGAATCAAGCCTATACCATTGCAATGGCCCGTACCGCTGATCCCGATTCAGCCACTGCACAATTTTTTATTAACGTCAAAGACAATGAAGCACTCAATTATCCCAATGCAGGAGGCAATGGCTATACCGTCTTTGGTAAAGTTATTTCTGGTATGCAAACTATTGATGCCATTAAAAAAGTGCAAACCACCACAGTGAATGTTCCCGGTGCAGGACGCTTCGCCGATGTGCCAACCGTACCTGTTGTGATTCAGTCGGCCACGCTTTTGAATTCAGGCAACTGATATCCACTATCACCCCTTATGATCTTGCTTGACGATGTTGAAAGCACGGCGGCGCTACCAACTAGTCGTCTCTATCGCAACCCCAGCCAATACTGGGCTGCAAAAGAGATTACAGAAATTGCTAGCTGTCTGGCGGCGATTGAATCCGCAACCCAACAAGGTCTCTATGTAGTAGCTGCCTTTGCATATGAATTGGGTCACTACCTGCAAGGCATACCCTTACGTGATGACCAGACACCGCCATCCACCGCGATCATTACTGACAACCCTTTAATTGAAGCCTGGGCTTTTCCAGCCGTTAACAAGCTCAGCAAAGCAGAAGTAGATCAATGGCTATTCGCAGAGTTAGCGCAGTTGCCGGCAGATGAAGCTAAGGCTGGGGTGGCTAATTTAAGTGAATCCCTATCGGCCGACAGCTTTGAGGCTGATATTGCACGCATCCAAGCATGGATAAAAAGTGGTGATACGTATCAAATTAACCATACCTACCAAGTCAGAGGTCAGTCCTATGGGGCGCCGCTAGCGCTGTATGCGCGTTTACGTGCACGTCAGCCAGGTCGTTATGGTGCATTTGTCGCGGCTCACTCACACTATATTTTGTCGCACTCCCCCGAACTCTTTGTCCAACGCACTGGCCAGCAGATTGCAGCGATGCCCATGAAAGGTACGGCCAATGCACTTGATAGCTCAACGACGGCATTAAGTTCTGATCCTAAAAATCGTGCCGAAAATGTCATGATTGTCGATTTACTGCGCAACGATCTTGGGCGCATTGCAATCACTGGGAGCGTTACTGTGCCTGCCTTATTTGAGGTAGCGCGCCATGGCGATGTCTTACAAATGACTTCAACAGTCACTGCCCAATTACAGCCTGAAATTCAATTACAGCAAATCTTAACGGCGATTTTTCCTTGTGGTTCGATCACCGGTGCACCAAAAAAACGCAGTATGGAAATTATTCGTACGCTCGAACCGCAAGCGCGCAACTATTATTGCGGGGCTTTAGGTTGGTTTGATCCTAACCACGACTTTGCCTTAAGCGTACCGATTCGCACCATTCAATTAAGTCGCGATACCCAAACCCAAGCAAGTCATTTTGTCATGGGGGTTGGTGCAGGCATTACCAATGATTCAAATCCAGCTGCAGAATGGCAA
>CANKKB010000142.1 GCA_947482555.1 Burkholderiaceae bacterium
AGCGAAACAATTTTCATAAACTTCTCGGTACGTAATTCGCGCGTTACTGGTCCGAAAATGCGAGTGCCAATTGGCTCTAATTTCGCGTTCAATAACACCGCTGCATTTTCATCAAACTTAATGAGTGAACCATCAGGGCGCCGCACGCCTTTGGCAGTGCGAACAACTACAGCGTTATAAATATCGCCTTTTTTAACGCGGCCACGTGGCGCAGCAGACTTAACGCTGACTTTAATAACATCGCCAATGTTGGCATAGCGTCTTTTGGAGCCGCCCAATACTTTGATGCATAACACTTCACTGGCGCCTGTATTGTCGGCAACCTGCAATCTACTTTCGGTCTGAATCATTTTTAATCCCCAACTTATTAGCCAAAGGCAAACAGTCTTGGTTCCGTCTAAGGGCTTTGGCAGAACAGCCAAAACCCGGAATTAATGAAAATACTATCTCGTTTACTGCGAAAAGCCCATGATTCTATAACGAAAAGCGCAGTCTGGCAAGCCAATTGGCCCGAAAACCGCGCAATATTCTTTAAATACCCCGTGAAGCCTCAACTAACCGTGTAACAACCCATGATTTCGTGCGTGAAATGGGGCGCGACTCAGCAATTTCAACGGTGTCGCCCATTTTGTACTGACCAGCTTCATCATGCGCATGGTATTTCTTGGAATGGCCAACATATTTGCCATACAAGGCATGCTTAACTTGACGCTCAACCAACACGGTCACAGTTTTTTGCATTTTGTCGCTTACTACCCGTCCAATTAAAGTGCGGCGTAAGGGTGTAGAAGTTTCTGTCATATGCCCACCTTATTTCTGTACAGTTTTTTGGGTAATAAAGGTTTTTACACGCGCGATATCGCGCTTGACCTTGCCCAATTGACTGGTATTTTGAAGTTGTTGAGTGCCTTTTTGCATGCGCAGCTTAAAACTCGCTTTGAGCAATTCTGAAAGTTCGCTATTTAAAGCACCCAGATCTTTTGTTTGTAAGTCTTTATTTGTCATATTCATCTATCCTAATTAGCCCAGATGGCGAATTACGAAGGTAGTTTGGAGTGGCAATTTAGCTGCAGCTAGCTTAAAAGCTTCGCGCGCCAATGCCTCATCTACACCATCCATTTCGTATAAAACCTTACCTGGCTGAATTTCTGCCACGTAATATTCGGGATTACCTTTGCCATTACCCATACGTACTTCAGCGGGTTTTTGTGAAATTGGCTTATCAGGGAAAATACGAATCCAAATTCGACCGCCACGCTTAATGTGTCGTGTCATGGCACGTCTTGCAGATTCAATTTGGCGCGCTGTTAAACGACCACGACCAACTGCTTTGAGGCCAAAGTCGCCAAAGGATACTGAGCTACCACGAGTGGCAACGCCGGTATTGCGGCCTTTTTGCTCTTTACGAAATTTGCGACGCTTAGGTTGTAACATACTTAATCTCCTGACTTCTTCGTATCAGCAGCAGGGGTTGCATTCTCTGCAGTGCCCACTTCAACCGCTTTACGTACCCGCTTCACAACAGGTTTAGTTGTTACTTTTGGTTTTTCATCTAATGCCACTGCCGTCTTATCACCAGCAGCTGGGCTACGACGTGCAGTTTTGGCAGGAGCACGACGGGATTTTTTATCATCGATGCTTGGCTCAATTGCTGGCGCACTTGCTACTGGTGGCGCTTCAGCACCACGACCCAAAGTATCGCCCTTATAAACCCAAACTTTTACACCAATGATGCCGTAAGTAGTTTCTGCTTCAGAGGTCGCGTAATCAATATCGGCCTTCAAGGTATGCAGTGGAACGCGGCCTTCACGGTACCATTCGCGGCGCGCAATTTCTGCACCATTTAAACGACCTGAAGACATAATTTTGATCCCTTGAGCACCCAAACGCATGGCGCTTTGCATTGCACGCTTCATTGCTCTGCGGAACATGATACGTTTTTCAAGTTGCTGTGTAATCGAATCAGCAATCAATTGCGCATCAACTTCTGGCTTACGAATTTCTTCAATATTGACATGCACAGGAACGCCCATACGCTTTTGTAATTCACGGCGAAGCACTTCAATATCTTCGCCCTTCTTACCAATAACAACACCTGGGCGTGAGCTATAAATCGTAATACGAGCATTTTTTGCTGGGCGCTCAATAATGACTTTACTAACCGACGCATTCTTTAGTTTCTTTTTGAGATAAAGACGAACATCGACGTCTTCTTTCAACATCTTCGCAAAATCAGTATTGTTAGCATACCAACGTGAAGTCCAATTCTTGGTTACCGAGAGTCGGAATCCAGTGGGATTTATTTTTTGGCCCATAACTTTCCTTAATTACTCAGGGTCACGCAAATGTGACAAGTTTGTTTTTCAATTTGATTACCACGGCCCTTAGCGCGCGCAGTGAAACGTTTTAATGAAGTTGCTTTATCGACAATGATGGTGGCTACTTTTAGCTCATCAATATCGGCGCCTTTATTGTGCTCGGCATTTGCAATCGCCGATTCGACAACTTTTTTAACAATAAAAGCCGCTTTCTTTGGGCTGAAATTTAAAATATGCATAGCCCGAGCAATTGGCAAGCCACGGATTTGATCGGCGACCAAACGCGTTTTTTGTGCCGAAATGCGGGCGCTTTTATGAGTTGCTTTCACTTCCATCATCATCCCCTTACTTCTTCACAACTTTCTTATCGGCCGAGTGACCTTTGAAAGTACGGGTCAAGGCAAACTCACCTAGCTTATGACCCACCATGTTTTCTGAAACGTAGACTGGCACATGCTGACGACCGTTATGCACGGCTAACGTCAAGCCAATGAAGTCTGGCAATATTGTGGAACGGCGCGACCAAGTTTTGATCGGCTTTTTATCTTTATTAGCCTGTGCGACTTCAACTTTTTTAACCAAGCTGGCATCACAAAATGGGCCTTTTTTCGCGGAACGTGTCATGTATTTTTCCTTAATCGCTTAGTCATTAACGCTTCTGACGACGCTGAACAATCATTGTCGTTGTGCGCTTATTGCGGCGCGTGCGATAACCTTTGGTTGGCGTTCCCCATGGCGATACAGGTACACGACCTTCGCCAGTTTTACCTTCACCACCACCATGTGGGTGATCAACTGGGTTCATTGCAACGCCACGAACGGTGGGTCGAATTCCCCGCCAGCGATTTGCGCCTGCTTTACCAATTTGGCGCAAACTGTGTTCTTCGTTACCTACTTCACCAATTGTGGCTCGGCACTCGATTAAAACTCGACGAACTTCGCCCGAGCGTAAACGTACTTGAGCATAAACGCCTTCGCGCGCTAACAATACTGCCGAAGCACCCGCAGAGCGAGCAATTTGTGCACCCTTACCTGGCAACATTTCAACACAATGGATCGTGCTACCAATGGGAATATTACGAATAGGTAAATTATTGCCCGCCTTAATTGCAGCCTCAGAGCCATTCATAATTTGTTGGCCAACGGTCATGCCTTTAGTAGCAATGATGTAACGTCTTTCGCCATCAGCGAACAGCAATAAGGCAATGTTGGCACTACGATTGGGATCGTATTCTAAGCGCTCTACTTTTGCTGGTATGCCATCTTTATCATTCCGTTTGAAATCTACTACGCGGTAATGATGCTTATGTCCACCACCTTTATGACGGGTAGTAATGTGGCCATTGTTGTTACGGCCTGCTTTTTGGAACTGTGGCTCAACTAACGCTGCAAAAGGTTTGCCTTTATGCAGATCAGGATTTACCACCTTGACCATTGAACGACGACCTGGTGAGGTCGGTTTTGTTTTCATCAGTGGCATGGTTAACTTGCCTCCGCTTCAAAGTTAATTTCTTGACCGGGCTTCAAATTGACATACGCTTTTTTAGTGTGGTCACGACGTCCTTCAAAACGGCCATAGCGCTTCGGCTTGCCTTTTTGATTGACAATTTGTACCGAGTCAACTTGTACCTTAAAGAGTAATTCAACCGCTTGCTTTACATCTAACTTATTGGCTTCGCGAGCAACTTGAAAAACTACTTGTTCATTTTTATCAGCCACCATGGTTGCTTTTTCCGAAATAACCGGACCTAGCAATACCTTCATTAGTTTGTGATCGTTTTTGCGCACTGGATTCATTTCAGCAACTCCTCGATTTTTGCAATCGCTGCTTTGCTAACCAATACTTTTTGGAACTGCACCAATGCCAATGGGTCTGCATGCTGTGGCTCCATGACTGCAATTTTGTACAGATTGCGTGAGGCCAAGTACAAATTTTCACTAACTTGGTCAACAATAATAAGCACAGAGTCGAGACCCATTGCTTTGACTTTATCGGCTAATTGCTTCGTTTTTGGCGCATCTAATTTAAATTCATCAATGACATTCAGGCGACCTTCACGGGCCAACTGCGACAGAATCGATTTCATGCCAGCACGATACATTTTTTTATTTACTTTGTGGCTGTAATTTACTTCTGGTGAATTAGGGAATATCCGACCGCCTCCACGCCACAGTGGTGATGAAGTCATACCAGCACGTGCCCGACCAGTGCCTTTTTGGCGCCATGGTTTTTTCGTGCTGTGCTTAACTTGTTCGCGGTCTTTTTGAGCGCTATTACCACTGCGCGCGTTAGCTTGATATGCAACCACCACTTGATGTATTAGAGCCTCGTTATACTCGCGCTCAAAAATCTCTGGTGAGGCTTGAATACCGGCTGCTAATGTGCCGTTATCTTGGAGAAGCTTAATTTCCATTTGGGGCTCTCCTTATTTTTTCTTCAGCGGTGTTTTAACCGCTGGAGTAACGATGACTTTGCCGCCAGGAGCTCCTGGAACTGCGCCCTTAACCATAATGAGGCTACGTTCTGCATCAATGCGGGCAATGACTAAATTTTGTGCGGTACGCGTTTCGTCACCAAGGTGACCGGTCATGCGCTTTCCTGGAAACACCCGACCTGGATCTTGTGCCATACCAATCGAACCGGGTACGTTATGTGAACG
>CANKKB010000143.1 GCA_947482555.1 Burkholderiaceae bacterium
AACCCTCTGGCGAAATTGGTGCTCTTGGGTTTGATTTGGAGTTTTCTACATCATTTTTTTGCCGGCATTCGTTATCTGCTGTTAGATCGTGAAATTGGAATTGATAAGGTGCCTGCCAATCGTTCGGCAATTGGGGTTTTGATAATTAGTCTTTCGCTTACGCTGATTTTGGGCGCAAAATTATTTGGTTTGATTTAAGACAAGGAACAGGATGTCAATCTATAACGTTGGTCCGCGTCGCATTGTTGTTGGTGCGCATTACGGTCTTAAAGAGTGGTTAATTCAGCGAGTGACTGCGGTCATCATGGTGGTCTTCACTTTGATTTTATTGGGTGACTATCTCCTCAATGGCGGTGCCAATTACACCGCCTGGGCTAGCTTATTTAGCAACCAATTTATGAAGCTCCTGACATTGCTGGCTTTTCTCAGTCTTTTTTATCATGCTTGGGTCGGTATGCGTGATATTTGGATGGATTACATCAAGCCCGTGGGAACGCGCTTAACTTTACAAGCGCTTACCGCACTTTGGTTGATCGCTTGCACTGCTTACGCTATTCAAATTTTGTGGAAAGTGTGAGATGACAGAGATTCAAAAAGCCTTACCTCGACGTCGTTTTGACGCTGTGATTGTTGGCGCAGGTGGTTCTGGCATGCGCGCCTCACTGCAACTCGCTGAAGCTGGGCTTGATGTGGCAGTGTTAAGTAAAGTGTTTCCAACCCGTTCACATACTGTTGCTGCGCAAGGCGGCATTGGCGCTGCCCTAGGTAATATGAGCGAAGATAATTGGCACTATCACTTTTACGATACGGTGAAGGGTTCCGATTGGTTAGGTGATCAAGATGTGATTGAGTTTATGTGCCGCGAGGCGCCCAAGGTCGTGTATGAGCTCGAACACTTTGGCATGCCCTTTGATCGTAATCCGGATGGCACAATTTATCAGCGCCCCTTTGGTGGGCACACGGCGAATTATGGTGAAAAGCCAGTGCAACGTGCTTGTGCTGCGGCTGACCGAACAGGTCACGCAATGTTGCATACCTTGTATCAACGCAATGTGATGGCTAAAACCCATTTTTATGTTGAGTGGTTGGCACTCGATTTAATCCGCGATGCAGCAGGTGACGTCGTTGGTGTAACTGCCTTGGAAATGGAAACGGGTGAGCTCTATATTCTCGAGGCCAAAATTGTGATTTTGGCGACGGGTGGAGCAGGGCGCATTTGGTCTGCTTCAACCAATGCATATATCAATACTGGCGATGGCATGGGAATGGCTGCGCGCGCTGGCATTCCTTTAGAGGACATGGAATTTTGGCAGTTTCACCCCACTGGGGTTGCCGGTGCTGGCGTATTACTTACCGAGGGCTGTCGTGGCGAAGGTGGTGTACTGCGCAATAAAGATGGCGAACGGTTTATGGAACGTTATGCACCCACTCTAAAAGATTTAGCGCCCCGCGATTTTGTCTCGCGCTCGATGGACCAAGAAATTAAAGAGGGTCGAGGTTGTGGCCCTAATGGCGATTATGTGGTGCTCGACTTAACGCATATTGGCGCCGAAACCATTATGAAGCGCCTGCCTTCAGTGTATGAAATTGGCATGAACTTTGCCAATATTGATGTCACTAAAGACCCGATACCAGTCGTACCAACGATTCATTATCAAATGGGCGGCATTCCCACCAATATTCATGGTCAAGTCGTGGTGCCTAAAGACGGTAACCCGAATCATATCGTGCAGGGCCTCTATGCCATTGGTGAATGTTCCTGCGTCTCGGTGCATGGGGCTAATCGCTTGGGAACGAATTCCTTGCTCGATTTATTAGTCTTTGGACGCGCTGCCGGTAATCATATTGTTGCAGCCAACTTGAAAGACCGTGAGTATAAGACCTTACCAGCAGATGCAGGTAGTAAGAGTATGGCGCGCATTGCTAAGTTAGATGCTTCCACTAGTGGCGAGTATGCGCAAGATGTAGCTAACGAAATTCGCAAAACTATGCAAACCTATGCTGGGGTATTTCGTAATCAGGAACTAATGGATGAGGGCGTACGCCAAATGGCGCTATTAACAGAGCGAGCTAATCATTTATGGGTTAAGGATAAGTCGCAAATTTTTAATACCGCACGAATTGAGGCTTTAGAAGTTGCCAATTTAATTGAGACTGCCAATGCCACCATGATTTCTGCCGCTACCCGCAAAGAAAGTCGCGGCGCACATTCGCATGATGACCATCCGAAACGAGATGATGTGCATTGGCTGAAGCATTCATTATGGTTTAGCGAGGGCAATCGTATGGATTACAAACCCGTGCAACTGCAACCCTTAACCATAGAATCTGTACCTCCTAAAGAACGCACCTTTTAACGCCTATTTGTAGATGAAAGAATTGAGATGAGCGATACCCGTGTTTTTGAAATCTACCGTTACGATCCCGAGACCAATGATGCGCCTCGCATGCAGCGTTATGAAATTGAATTAAGCGATGAGCGCATGTTGCTAGATGCCTTAATTACTTTAAAGAAGATGGATGAAACCATTTCTTTTCGGCGCTCTTGTCGCGAAGGTGTTTGTGGTTCAGATGCCATGAATATTAATGGTAAAAATGGACTCGCCTGCTTAACGAATATGCGTAGCTTACCGAAAACCATTGTGTTGCGTCCCTTGCCGGGGTTGCCGGTCGTGCGCGATTTAATTGTGGATATGACTCTGTTCTTTAAGCAGTACCTATCGATTAAGCCGTATTTAATTAACGAGACTCCACCACCCGAAAAAGAGCGTTTACAAAGCCCTGAAGAACGTGAAGAGCTAGATGGCTTATACGAATGTATTTTGTGCGCATCTTGCTCAACTGCTTGCCCGTCATTTTGGTGGAATCCCGATAAATTTGTCGGACCTGCTGGCTTGTTGCAAGCCTACCGGTTTATTGCCGATAGTCGCGATGAGGCTACGGCATTACGACTTGATAATCTCGAAGATCCATATCGCTTATTCCGCTGCCATACGATTATGAATTGTGTTGATGTTTGTCCTAAGCACCTGAACCCTACCAAGGCCATTGGCAAAATTAAGGAGTTGATGGTCCGCAGGGCAATATGAAATTAGTAGAATGACATTAACCTCAGTTGAGCGCTATCGTTTGCATGCTGCAGCACGGCGTGGGTTATTAGAAAACGATTTAATTTTGGAGCGTTTTTTTAAGCGCTACGAAGCAGTTTTAGATCAAGAGCAAGGCATGGCTCTTAGTCAACTATTGGCTTTAGATGACAATGATTTACTAGAGCTGTTATTAAGTCGTAGTAACACTGTAGCTGCTCTTGGTAATGCGATGGAATCACCGGTATTTCAGAAATTATTGTTGATGTTGCGTGAAAAATAAGTAGCACAATTGCAATACCTATTGTTAATTTGGAACCCTTGAGGATGAATCATGATTGAATCCGACATCAAAGCAAAGCTTTCTTTTTCTGATGGCACGCCCGATATTGACTTGCCCATCTACAAGGGTACCGTTGGTCCTGAGGTTATTGATATACGCCGGCTTTATGGTCAAACGGGTAAATTCACTTATGACCCTGGTTTTCTATCGACGGCTTCATGTAGTTCGAAAATTACGTTTATTGACGGTGATAAAGGCGAATTACTCTATCGCGGTTACCCAATTCAAGAATTGGCTGGCAAGTGTGACTTCTTGGAAATTTGTTATTTGCTACTGAGGGGTAAGTTACCGAATCAAACTGAAAAGATCGACTTTGAAGAATTAGTTATGCATCACACCATGGTGCATGAGCAAATGCAATTTTTCTTGCGCGGCTTTCGCCGTGATGCTCATCCCATGGCGGTATTAACAGGTCTTGTTGGAGCAATGGCTGCTTTCTATCATGATCAAATCGACTACTCTGAACCATTGGCGCGCCATATTGCCCAAATTCGTTTGATTGCCAAAATGCCTACCTTGGTGGCGATGTCTTATAAGTATTCGATTGGACAGCCTTTTATTTATCCTGATAATTCTCTTTCTTATACCGCTAATTTCATGCGCATGATGTTTGCTACGCCATGCGAGCCTTACAAAATTAATCCTGTATTAGTTAAGGCCTTAGATCGAATTTTTATTTTGCATGCCGATCACGAACAAAATGCATCGACTTCAACTGTCCGCTTATGCGGATCTTCTGGCACCAATCCATTCGCAGCAATTTCAGCTGGTATAGCTTGCTTATGGGGCCCAGCGCATGGCGGGGCAAATGAAGCTTGTTTAGATATGCTGACCAATATTCAAAATAATGGTGGAGTTGAAAAAATTGGTGAGTTTATCGCTCAAGTCAAAGATAAAAATTCAGGCGTACGTTTAATGGGCTTTGGTCACCGGGTATATAAGAACTTTGACCCGCGGGCAAAATTGATGCGTGAAACTTGCTATGAAGTCTTAAATGAACTTGGTTTAGAAAATGATCCTCTCTTTAAGTTGGCTATGACTCTTGAGAAAATTGCCCTTGAAGACGAGTATTTTGTCGGCCGTAAACTGTACCCTAATGTCGATTTTTATTCGGGTATCGTCCAGCGCGCCTTAGGCATTCCTACTGATATGTTCACTTGTGTGTTTGCTTTAGCGCGAACGGTAGGTTGGATTGCGCAATGGGAAGAGATGATTACTGATGAAGAATATAAAATTGGTCGTCCACGGCAATTATTTGTTGGCGAGACTGAAAGATTCGTACCCGCTGTTGCCGAACGAAAATAAGCCTTTTTAAGGATTTTGCATGGCCCGCACCTTATATGACAAATTATGGGATGACCATGTCGTCTATTCTGAAGATGACGGCACAGCTACGCTCTATATTGATCGGCAGTTATTGCATGAAGTAACTAGCCCACAGGCATTTGAAGGCTTAGCTTTAGCGCAGCGCCCAGTTTGGCGACTGTCAGC
>CANKKB010000144.1 GCA_947482555.1 Burkholderiaceae bacterium
ATTGTATTGGATTAGCTCTCAGGGTTTATTCTATATAGAATTTTTTCGAATAGACTTTATTTTTGGAATAAATTGTGGTTAAAATCCTAGTAGCGCAATGTGCGCAAACTAATCCACAAGGAGCCTCACTTGAACAAAGCAGAACTAATCGCAGCAATTGCTGACGATGCCGAAATTTCAAAAGCGAAAGCTGAATTTGCATTAAATTCATCGATTGAAAATATTATTAAAGCAGTTACTAAGGGCGACTCGGTACAGTTAATTGGTTTTGGTACCTTCTCATCTGGCAAGCGTGCTGCACGCATGGGACGTAACCCAAAAACGGGTGAGCCTTTAAAAATTGCCGCAGCTAAAACTGTCAAGTTTTCTGCAGGTAAAGCATTTAAAGATTCTGTTAATAAGCGTAAGAAGTAATTCGTTTGCATACAGCAAAGCCCGGCTAGCCGGGCTTTTTTATTGGCATTCGATTATCTTACTCAGGCCTCTACCCAGGTAATATATGGCTTACAAGGGAATTTAAGTTTGTACTAAGCGGCGGTGGCGATGAATGCTTAATAAAATCCCAGCGCCAAAACCCAGGGTCACAAGCGCAGTGCCACCATAACTAATAAAAGGTAGGGGCACCCCAACGACAGGCAGCAAGCCGCTTACCATACCAATATTGACAAAAGCATAAGTAAAGAAAATTAAGGTAATTGAGGCGCCAAGTAATCTTGTAAACAAAGTTGGCGCACTTGCTGAGATAGCCAAGCCACGTTTAATTAACGCAAAAAATAAACCTAGTAAAACAATATTGCCAATGAGACCGAACTCTTCCGAGTAAACCGCAAATACAAAATCAGTATGCTTTTCGGGAATAAATTCGAGGTGTGCTTGCGTGCCCAACTGCCAGCCTTTACCAAAAAGTCCTCCCGAGCCGATTGCAATAATTGCTTGAATAGTATGAAAACCTTTGCCAAGGGGGTCGCTAGACGGGTCCAAAAGAGTGCAGATGCGATGCTTTTGGTACTCTTTAACTAAGGGCCAGATCATCTCGGGCGTGCAAATGGTGTTCCCAAAGCTAATAATTAAAATAATGCCGATAACAGCGACAACCACTACTGGAATAATCCAGCGCCACGGAAAGCCCGCCAGAATAATGACATATAGGCCGGCCGCTAAGACTAATAAGGCAGTACCTAGGTCGGGTTGCCGGGCAATTAGGAAGACGGGCAAAGCCAATAAACATCCTGCAATGGCATAGTCCCAGGTTTTCAGTACGCCTTCCCGTTTTTGAAAATACCAAGCCAGCATTAGGGGCATGGCAATTTTCATAATTTCGGAAGGCTGAATTACCACACCAAGATTGAGCCAACGCCGCGCGCCTTTTTTAATTAAGCCAAATGCAGCAACAGCAAGCAATAGTGCTAAGCCCACGCTATAAACCCATACAGCTGCGACTTCGAGCCATTTAGGGGGAATCCAAGAAACTAGCCACATCAAAATGAAGGCTAAGACAAAATTGCGTATTTCATCTTCAATGCGTACAGCTGTATTTTCGCCCGCTGACAAAAAAGTAATAAAGCCAATGGCAGCGAGGCCTAAAAATATCAGCCCAAGCTGTCGATCAAAACCAAAAAATAGTTGCCCGAACCATTTTTTTAGGGCGCCCTTTTCCATTCAGGAACCCCCTTTGGCCATTTACCTTCAAGATAATAATCAAGTGCTTTACGTGCAATTGGTGCGGCATGTTGAGCCCCGAAGCCAGCATTTTCAACCACCATGGCAATCACGATAGTTGGTTTTTCAGCAGGAGCAAACGCAATATAAAGTGCGTGATCACGTAAATATTCGCTGGTGGCAGAATGTTTATATTCTTGTGAATTGAGGCTGAATACTTGCGCAGTTCCGGTTTTTCCACCAGTTTGGTACGCCGCATCTTTAAAGACAGCAGCAGAGGTTCCAGAGCGGTTTACTTCAATCATCGCTTTTTTAATTACCTCAATATTTTCTGGCTTGAATTGCAGGCGATAACTTTCTTTAGGTGTGGTTAATTCTTTTTGCCGGGTAAAGGGGTCTTCAATCGCCTTAACGAGGTGCGGTTTCATCACTACGCCGTCATTGGTAACATTGGCAAGCGCATGGGCCAATTGTAAAATTGTAAAGGTGTTGTAGCCTTGACCAATGCCCAGAGAAATAGTTTCGCCTTCATACCATTTTTGCTGTTCGGGTTTTTTAAAGTTTGTTTTTTTCCATTGAGTAGAAGGCAAAATGCCCCGGTTCTCACCTTCTAAATCGATGCCAGTAATTTGTCCAAGACCCAAGGGTTTCATAAAGTCATGAATCATATCGACGCCCATGTCTCGAGCCAAAGTGTAATAGTAGGTATCGCAAGACTCCACAATCGATTTTTGCATATCAACGGTACCGTGCCCCCCCTTTTTATCATCCCTAAAAGTATGATTGCCAAAATTAAAAAAGCCTGGATCAGAAATCGCATCGCTAGGCTTACGCTTATTATTTTCGAGCGCTGCCAAAGCCATAAAGGGCTTATAGGTAGAGCCTGGGGGATAAATGCCTTTTAATGGCCGGTTATAAAGGGGCTTTTGTTTTGATTCGTTTAATTCTTTCCAGGTGACGGAATCGATGCCCTCAACAAAGTCATTGGGGTTGAAATTAGGCTTGGAAACAAAAGCCAAAATATCGCCAGTAGCGGGTTCAATGGCTACAAAGGCGCCGCGAAAGTTGCCATACAGTTCTTCGACTAAATACTGTAATTTAATATCTACTGAAAGCACAACATTTTTCCCTGGGGTTGAAGGAAAGCTAGCCAAAGTACGGACTGGCTTACCGCCAGCAGTAATCTCCACTTGATCAATTCCGGGAGTACCTCGCAATACAGGCTCATAACTTTGTTCAAGGCCAATTTTGCCGACGTATTGAATGCCAGATAAAAAAGACGCCTGCAGTGCATAGGGATCAATATCGGGACGTGCTGTTTCTATTTCATTTAGCATACGCTCTTTATCGCGTTGCGATACGCGACCAATATAACCAATGAGGTGGGAGCCAAGTTCGTTATAAGGGTACTCGCGGAAACTGCGTGCCCGAATTTCAACCCCAGGAAATTGATAACGGTTTGCCATAAAGCGGGCAGTTTCTACATCAGTCAACATCGAGCGTAAGGGAATGGTGCCCATGTTGCGAGAATCTTCCAAAGAACGTTTGAAATTTTTACGATCGCGCGGCGTAATTAAAACTATTTTTGCTAAAGAATCAATTAAAACATCGATATTGCCTTGAACTTCGCCAGCATTCACTTCTAAAGTTAGGGCCGAATAGTTACGGCCGATGACAATACCATTGCGATCGATTAGTAAGCCGCGATTAGCTGGCGCCGGCACGATAGCAATGCGGTTACTTTCAGCCAAGGTAGAGTATTTATGGTGACTAAAAAGCTGCAGCCACACTAGCCGAGACAGTAAAAGTAAAAAACAAAAAGAAACAAATAGCGTAGCAATGTAGATACGCTTTTGAAAGGAGCCTAAATCCGGTTTTTTCAGTGCGCCCATACTTAAAATTTAAAGGGGTCGAGTATGATCAACATGCAACGGGCGACGTTGCGGCGCTAATAGAATGCGTGTGGTAACTGGCCAAAGCAGCACTTCAATCAGGGTTTGTAAAACACCGCTACCAATTGCCCACCAATAAATTGTGCCGCTCAAGAGCCAATGAATTAGCGGGGGAAAAAGGGCTACTAATAAAAATAAGGGGGTGATGTGCAGTGCTTGTGAAACAACTGGCAAGGCAGTAATGCGCCGGTGCCAAGTCACGGCTAAATAGGCGGCTAGTGAATAGCTAAAAGCATGAATTCCTAATAAATCAGAATTATGTACGTCCATCAGCAAGCCAAGGGCAAATGCAGAGATAACTCCGATCAGGCGGTGTTGATGAATATTCCAAAAGATCAGTGCAAGCACTAAAAAATCGGGCACCCAAGCATAGTTACCCAGCGGCAAAAGATTGAGTAGAAGAGCGCACAATAAACTGACATAGATAAATAAACGATTTACTGGACGGAGTATGTAGCCGCTTTGAAAGTCGATCATTGCATGCCCTTGGTGCGTGTCTGACGGCGACCGGGAGCAAAGCCTGCGTTATCAGTTTGACCCGTTGGATTAGTAGAGGACTTCTGTGGCGCAGGTTTAGCATCGACTTGTGTTTCATACAGCAAGGCTAGTGCATGACGATAGCGATTCACTGGAGCAATCGGTACACAAAATACATTTGAGGAGTTTTTTTCTAGATTCCGCTCGATGCGGGTAATCATGGCAACAGCAAACCCAGGGGGATAGGTGCCATCAATTCCGGAGGTTAAAAGAATGTCACCCACTTCTAAATCGCTAGCGACCGGCAAATACCTTAGCTCCAAAGGATTGCTACGACCCGTACCAAAAACAGCGGCACGCAAACCGTTGCGAGCCACCTGAACTGGCACAGCAAAATCACGATCCTCGAGAAGCGATACCTCAGCAGAGTTTTCATAAATGCGTACAACTTGTCCCAAAATACCAGCATCATTCGCAATTGGGTTACCTGCCCTCAGACCATCATTGCTGCCACGATTAATCACAATGCGTTGTGAAATTGGATTCGGGGGATTAAATAAAATTTCTACCGGCAAGGTTTTGTAAGTAAGTTGTTTTTGGAAATTAAGTAGCTGGCG
>CANKKB010000145.1 GCA_947482555.1 Burkholderiaceae bacterium
GAGGTGATTGACACTGAATTAGCCTTGTCCGACTTAGCAACAGTGGAAAAAGTCCTTAATCGCTCAAGTAAAGCTGCAAAATCTGGCAACGATAAAGAGGCGGCTGCCTTAATGGCAGTTTTGACTAAAGTACAGGCGCAACTAGACTTAGCTAAACCAGTTCGTAGCTTGTCATTCAGCGACGATGAAAAAGCCCTTTTAAAACCCCTATGTTTAATTACCGCTAAGCCAACGATGTATGTTGCTAACGTGAAGGAAAATGGTTTTGAAAATAACCCCTATTTAGATGCAGTTAAAAATCATGCCGCTAAAGAGGGCGCGCCAGTAGTAGCAGTTTGCGCAGCAATTGAGGCTGAAATTGCTGATTTAGATGAAGCAGATAAAACAGAATTTTTGACTGATTTAGGGATGAGTGAGCCGGGTTTAGATCGGGTTATTCGCGCGGCATATTCATTGCTGGGCTTACAAACCTATTTCACGGCAGGCGTGAAAGAGGTGCGCGCTTGGACAATTGCCGTGGGTGCCACTGCTCCACAAGCGGCAGGAGTGATTCATACTGATTTTGAGCGTGGTTTTATTCGTGCGCAAACAATTTCATATGCAGATTTTATTCAATATAAAGGCGAAGCTGGTGCAAAAGAGGCCGGTAAAATGCGCGCAGAAGGTAAGGAGTATGTCGTCAAAGATGGCGATGTATTGAATTTCTTGTTTAATGTTTAAGCAAAGATTTGGCTTAGCGCAAGCCCAGGCTCGGGCGCTCGCATAAAAGCTTCGCCAACCAGAAATGCCTTCACTCGATTGGCTTTCATCAGCTCTACATCACAGCGCTGCAAAATTCCCGACTCGGTCACAATGCACTTATCGCTAGGAATATAAGGTAGTAAATCGAGTGTGGTTTGCAAAGATACATTAAATGTTTTTAAGTTGCGATTATTAATTCCTAGTAAGGGCGTTTTTAGTTGTAAAGCTAAATCGAGTTCTGCGCCATTGTGTACTTCAACTAAGACATCGAGTCCCAACGCGAGGGCGCAAGCTTCTAAATCTTGCATTTGCTTGAGATCAAGCGCTGCCACAATGAGTAAAATGGCATCAGCGCCCATTGCTCTTGCTTCATAGACTTGATAAACATCAATAGTGAAATCTTTACGTAAGACTGGCAGCGTACAGGCAGCTCTTGCAGCCTCAAGATATGCTGAGCAACCCTGAAAATAATTTACATCAGTTAAAACCGATAAACAAGCGGCACCATGTTCTGCATACGATGCGGCAATTGCGCTGGGATCAAAATTCTCTCGTAGCACCCCTTTGCTAGGGCTAGCTTTTTTTATTTCAGCAATGACAGCAGAACCGCCGGTCAAAATTCTACGTTCAATTGCTTTGATAAAGCCGCGGGGCTGAAAGGCGGAATTACTTGGCTGGCGTTCGACTAGGGAACGCAATTGGGCAAACGTAACAAGCGCTTGCGCAGTAAGGACTTCTTGGCGTTTAGCGGCAACAATCGTAGTGAGAATATCGCTCATAATAAATTGAACTAATACTTAATTAGTGTTCTGCGTGGCAGTCACAAAAGCAGCCAGCTTATTTTGTGCCGCCCCAGTAGCAATCATTTTTTTCGCCAAGATAAAACCACTGGCGATATCGGGGGCACAGTCTGCCGCATAAAGTGTAGCTCCTGCATTCAAACAAACAATCTCGCGCGCAGCATAAAAATCAGCGCTAGCAGTGGGGTCTAAAACACCCAAGATAATCGCTTTTGATTCGGCGGCATTGGTAACTTGAAAAGCGTTTGTAGGACTTAGTTTTAAACCAAAATCGAGCGGATTAATTTCATACTCGCGTACTTGACCATCTTTTAATTCGCCAATTAGGGTTGGTCCTTGCAAGGAAATTTCATCTAAGCCATCGCGACCATAAACTACTAAGGCATGCTTCATGCCAAGGTTTTGCAAGACCCGAACTTGAATACCAACTAATTCGGGTTGAAATACACCCATCAGCATATGTTTTGCATTGGCGGGGTTGGTCAGTGGACCTAAAATATTAAAAATCGTGCGCACACCGAGTTCTTTTCTAACTGGACCTACATTTTTCATGGCAGGATGGTGATTAGGGGCAAACATAAAGCCAGCACCTATTTTTTCAATACATTGCGCGACTTGCGCTGGTGAGAGTTGTAAATTGACCCCAAGTGCTTCTAGAACATCGGCGCTTCCTGATTTGCTACTTACACTACGGTTACCGTGTTTAGCAATTTTTGCTCCAGCGGCAGAGGCGACAAACATTGCGGCTGTAGAAATATTAAAAGTTTGCGCGCCATCGCCACCCGTGCCAACTACATCTACCAAATGATCTGCAGGTGTTACTCTCACTGGGGTGACAAATTCACGCATGACTTGGGCCGCTGCGGTAATTTCTCCAACCGTTTCTTGTTTAGCGCGTAAGGCAATTAAGAAGCCTGCGGTAAGCACCGGCGAAAGCGCACCACCCATAATTAAGCGCATCATTGTGAGCATTTCTAGGTGACTTAGTTCACCATGATCGAGGCAGCGTTGAATTGCTTGTTGGGGAGTGAAGGGGGGTTTCATTAGGACTAATAATAAGTTAAGCGCTAAGCCGCAAAAAGTTTTTTAATAAAGCATGACCTTGCTCTGACAAAATAGATTCGGGATGAAATTGCACACCCTCAATTAAATATTCGCGATGCCGTACCCCCATAATTTCGCCATCGGCGGAGGTGGCGGTAATTTCTAAACAAGCAGGTAGGCTACTGCGCTCAATGGCAAGCGAGTGATAGCGCGTTACCGTAAATGGATTCGGCAAATCGCTAAAGACACCAACACCCGTATGTTGAATTAAGTCGGTTTTGCCATGCATGACTTTTTGCGCGCGAATAATATTTCCACCAAATGCTTCGCCAATGGCTTGATGACCAAGGCAAACGCCCAAGATTGGAATTTTGCCGGCAAAGGCTTGAATGGTTGCTACAGAAATACCAGCCTCATTTGGGCTGCATGGCCCAGGAGAAATACAAATTCGATTAGCGCCAGTTTGTGGAATATCAGCGACGCTAATTTCATCATTACGGACTACGCGCACCTCTTCCCCAAGTTCGGCAAAGTATTGCACTAGGTTGTAAGTAAACGAATCATAGTTATCAATCATCAAGAGCATTGAGACCCCCTTGGACTAAATCAGCAGCCATCAATACAGCGCGCGCTTTGGCTTCAGTTTCACGCCATTCAGAGGTCGGATTCGAATCAGCGACGACCCCAGCCCCGGCCTGAGAATGCAAAACGCCAGCGCGAATAATGCCCGTACGAATGGCAATTGCCACATCCATATCTCCAGTAAATGAAAGATAGCCAACCGCGCCGCCATATACGCCACGCTTCACAATTTCCATTTCATCAATAATTTCCATTGCCCGAATTTTAGGGGCGCCCGATAAAGTGCCGGCAGGAAAGGTGGCACGGAGTACGTCCATGTTACTCATCCCCTCTTTTAAGGCGCCCTCAACCGAGCTAACAATATGTTGTACATGAGAATATTTTTCAATCACCATTGAGTCAGTTACCTTAACCGTTCCAGTTTGCGCAATGCGACCGACGTCATTACGAGCTAAATCGATTAGCATGACATGCTCGGCAATTTCTTTGGGATCGGCTAAAAGTTCACGTGCTAGCCGTTCGTCTTCATCGGGAGTCGCACCGCGCGGGCGCGTTCCAGCCAAAGGCCGAATGGTTACTATTTTTTGGGTGTCGCGGGGTTCTTGTCGAACTAGTATTTCGGGAGATGAGCCGACTACTTGAAAGTCGCCAAAATCATAAAAATACATATAAGGAGATGGATTTAATGAGCGAAGTGCACGGTAGAGTTCAAGCGGTGAATTTGTATAGGGTTTCGAAATGCGTTGCCCGATCACCACTTGCATGCAGTCGCCTGCCAAGATGTATTCTTTCGTTTTGCTAATTGCAGCTTCAAAATCAGCTTGTTTAAATTTGCGGATTAATTCGGTTTGCTTGCTTGGCTCTGATGGCTGCAAAGTAATGGGTTGATCGAGAAGAGCGCGTAATTCATGTAAGCGATTTTCGGCCTGAGCCAGGGCATCAGTTTGGGCGGGATCCGCATAAACAATGAGATAAATTCGGCCAAGTACATTATCGATGACAGCTAATTCTTCGGTAAGTAATAATTGGATATCAGGTAAGACCAATTCATCAGGTAAATAGTGTTGCGCTAAACGGGGCTCAATATAGCGGACCGTATCGTAAGCAAAATAACCCGCTAAGCCGCCACAAAATCGCGGTAAGCCTGGTCTTAAGGCAACCTTAAAGCGCTTGAAATAGGCATCGATAAAATCTAAGGGGTTGTCGTAATTCGTTTCCACCACGACGTCATTAGTAATAATTTGGGTGATCGGTTTTTGCGGAGTACCTACTGTTTTAAGCAAGGTTTTTGCGGGCAAGCCGATGAAAGAGAAGCGCCCAAAACGTTCGCCTCCAATGACAGACTCTAAGAGGTAAGAATTTTTTTGGCCACAGGCTTGCGTCAGTTTGATATAGAGAGATACTGGCGTTTCTAAATCGGCAAGCACTTCTTGAATGACTGGAATACGATTAAAACCTGCTTGCGCTAGGGCCAAAAATTCTGCTTTTTGCATTAGGTCTGACCCAGCGCTTGCGC
>CANKKB010000146.1 GCA_947482555.1 Burkholderiaceae bacterium
GCTAGCCGAGAATCGTTACAAAAACTCTGGCAAAACACCAGTTGGCAGATTGCGCGTGGACGTGATAATCCTGCTTGCGCGGATAGTGAGTTCAACCTACTGGATGATGTCAGTGATCCAGGAATGACCCCCATAGTTACCTTTGATGCCCAGCAAGATATTGCTGCACCTTTCATCCAGAAGGGCGTGCGTCCGCCAGTAGCAATTTTGCGTGAACAGGGCGTGAACTCCCATGTCGAAATGGCGTACGCCATGCATTGGGCTGGTTTTGATACCTTTGACGTGCATATGTCGGATTTAATTGCCGGAAGGGCGCAGTTAAGCAGCTTTCAGGGTTTAGTGGCCTGTGGCGGCTTTAGTTATGGCGATGTTTTGGGGGCTGGTGGGGGATGGGCTAAAACCATTCTGTTTAATTCTCAATTGCGTGATCAGTTTGCACAATTTTTTGCTCAAGCAAATAGTTTTGCTTTAGGCGTTTGTAATGGTTGCCAAATGATGAGTAATTTAGCACCCATTATTCCTGGTGCTGAATCGTGGCCCCAATTTACGCGCAATCTATCAGAACAATTTGAAGCCCGCTTAGCTATGGTCGAAGTCTTACCATCACCCTCTATCTTTACTCAAGGTATGACCGGTAGCCATCTTCCCATTGCAGTTTCACATGGCGAAGGCTATGCAAACTTTAGCCGGCAAGGGAATGCCGAGCAATTGCGCGCTGCTCATTTAGGCACTTTACGGTTTGTAAATCACCGTGGTGAAGCTACTGAAACGTATCCGCTAAACCCCAATGGTTCAGCAGACGGATTAACTGGCGTAACTACTCCCGATGGGCGTTTCACAATTATGATGCCCCACCCAGAACGGGTTTTTCGTACCGCTCAACTTAGTTGGCATCCGCTGGCATGGAATGCCATCGCTGATGGCGCTAGTCCGTGGATGCGTTTATTTCGCAATGCCCGTTATTGGGTTAATTAGTCTCGGGTTTATGCAAATGGCCGCAGGTAAGTCAACTAATTTAGCAACAGAAGCAGTGACTTTTTCTGAGTCGGGCGGAATTCGCTATTTACATTTTGGTAGCGATCTTATTCAGGGGGCCATGCGCTTAAATGATCCTGATGAAATTTATTTAGATTACAACCAGCAAATGATGGCTTGGCTGCTTTTTTTAGAAAGTCGCCCAGGCTTACAAGTGGCTCAATTAGGCTTGGGTACTGGCGCTTTAGCTAAGTTTCAGTATCGGTATTGCCCGGCAGTGAAAACCACCGCTATCGAATTAAACCCCGCCGTCATTATTGCTGCACGAACCATGTTTTATTTGCCAGATGATGATCGCCGTTTACAAGTAAAGCAAATTGATGCCTTGAAATTCGTGCTCGCCAGTGCCAATGCTGAGCAATATGATGCGTTGCAGGTTGACTTATATGATGTAGAAGCCGAAGGGCCAGTGTTAAGTTCACTCGAATTTTATCGGGCTTGTTATGGTGTTTTGCGTAGCCCAGGGGTAATGACGGTTAATTTATTTTCACAGCATTCCAGTTTTAAACGGAATCTGAAAAATATTTGTCAGGCGTTTCATGATCGAGTTCTGTTATTTCCCGAATCACATGATTGCAATGCTGTCGCCATTGCTTTTAAAGGACCCCATATTTATGCGGAATGGAAAAGTATTAAAAAACGTGCACAATTAATTCAGGCGCAAACCGGTTTAGCTACTACAACATGGGCTAAAGGCCTCAGAAACGCTAATGCCAGACAAGAGCTGGCATTCGAGATTTAATGACAGGTTAGACTGTAACGGTATCCGCCATTTCACTAAAGCTTTTGATTTTGTCAAAATTCATATAACGATACACTTCCGACGATTTGCTATCGAGTGCAGCAACTTGTTCTAAGTATTCTTTGGGAGTCGGTAAGCGCCCCAAGAGCGCAGCAACTGCTGCTAACTCAGCAGAGGCTAAATACACTTGAGTATCGATTCCCAAGCGATTAGGGAAATTGCGTGTTGAAGTAGAAACAGCAGTAGCGCCTTTGCGCATTTGGGCTTGATTGCCCATACACAAAGAACATCCTGGCGCCTCCATACGTGCACCCGTGCGACCCAAGATGCCGTAATAGCCTTCTTCAGTGAGAATCATTGCATCCATTTTGGTGGGCGGTGCAATCCATAGTCGGGTGGGGATATCGGTTTTGCCTTCGAGTACTTTGCCTGCTGCGCGGAAGTGCCCAATATTGGTCATGCATGAGCCAATAAAAACCTCATCAATCTTAGCGCCAGCAACTTCTGATAAAAATTTCACATCATCTGGATCGTTAGGACAGGCCAAAATTGGCTCTTTAATTTCATCAATATTGATTTCAATAATTTCAGCGTAGTCAGCGTTCGCATCGGCTTTTAAGAGCTGTGGATTGGCAATCCACGCTTCCATGGCTTTGATGCGACGGCCCAAGGTACGCTTATCTTCATACCCATTAGCAATCATCCACTTCATTAAAGTGATGTTGGAGCGCATGTATTCAATGATGGGCTCTTTATTTAAGTGCACCGTGCAACCGCCAGCAGAGCGTTCAGCAGATGCATCTGAAAGCTCAAAAGCTTGCTCAACCTTTAAATCAGGCAGGCCTTCAATTTCTAATATGCGTCCAGAAAAAATATTTTTCTTGCCCGTCTTTTCTACTGTGAGCAAGCCCCGTTTGATGGCATAGAGCGGAATCGCATTGACTAAGTCGCGCAAAGTAATACCGGGTTGCATTTTGCCTTTAAAGCGGATTAAGACTGACTCAGGCATGTCGAGCGGCATGACGCCAGTGGCCGCAGCAAAAGCGACCAAGCCAGAGCCGGCAGGAAATGAAATCCCAATCGGAAAACGGGTATGGCTATCGCCACCAGTGCCGCAAGTATCTGGCAGTAATAGGCGGTTTAGCCAGCTGTGAATGACCCCATCACCAGGGCGCAAGGCCACGCCGCCACGATTAGTCATAAAGGCGGGTAACTCATGATGAGTACGAATATCAACCGGCTTTGGATAGGCTGAAGTATGACAGAACGATTGCATGACTAAGTCGGCAGAAAACCCGAGGCAGGCCAAATCTTTTAACTCATCCCGTGTCATTGGACCAGTCGTATCTTGCGACCCAACTGTAGTCATGTGGGGCTCGCAGTAAGTACCCGGCAGAACACCTTGACCTTCAGGCAAGCCACATGCTCGACCCACAATTTTTTGCGCCAAACTAAAGCCTTTTTTATGATCAGGCGGGCTTAATGGTACACGGAACTCGGTTGATGCGGGCAAACCTAAGGCAGCGCGCGCTTTAGCTGTAAGGCCGCGACCGACGATAAGGGGAATACGTCCGCCTGCACGTACCTCATCTAAGATAACCGGCGACTTTAACTTAAATTCAGCAATGACTTTGCCGTCTTTGAGCGCTTTACCTTCATAAGGACGTAATTCAATCACATCACCCATATTCATTTGCGAAACATCGAGTTCAATGGGTAATGCGCCTGCATCTTCCATGGTGTTAAAAAAGATGGGGGCAATTTTGCTCCCTAAACAGACGCCACCAAAGCGCTTATTGGGGACAAAAGGAATATCTTGACCTGTCCACCACAGCACCGAATTGGTAGCTGATTTACGCGATGAACCAGTGCCTACTACATCGCCGACATACGCAATTTGATGACCTTTTTTCTGCAACTCAACAATTTGTTTCATGGGTCCGCGAACCCCAACTTCATCAGGCTCGATGCCAGCTCGTGGGTTTTTCAGCATAACAGTAGCGTGCAGCGGAATATCAGGGCGACTCCAGGCATCTGGCGCTGGCGATAAATCATCAGTATTTGTTTCGCCGGTAACTTTAAAGACTGTTAAAACCATTGTTTCCGGTACAGCTGGGCGACTAGTAAACCATTCGGCAGCAGCCCAGCTTTGCATGACGGCCTTGGCATTGACATTGCCTTTTTCAGCAAGCTCTTGCACATCATTAAAGTAATCAAACATTAACAGGGTTTTTTTCAATACGGCAGCTGCAGTGGCGCCACATTCAGCATCGCTTAATAAGTCGACTAAAGGCTTAATGTTGTAACCACCTAACATCGTACCCAACAACTCAGTAGCTTCAATACGTGAGAGTAGGGGTGTTTTTTCTTCTCCCTTCGCTACTTTATCGAGAAATTCGGCTTTTACCTTGGCAGCTTCATCCACTCCAGCAGGCACGCGAAAAGTAATTAAATCAACTAGCTGCTGGTCGGTACCCGCAGGCGGATTTTTGATGAGGTCGATTAATAGGGATGTTTGATCTTTAGTTAGCGGTAGAGGCGGAATTCCCAGGGCGGCGCGTTCAGCAACTTGGGCGTTATAGGTGTCTAACATCATTAGTCCTCAGGGTAAGTTTTGACTCTATTAAGACCCCCATTGTAAATCGTTGGGGCCCGATCAGCACGACTTTACCCCTAGTTTGGTGCAGTATTTAGAAGATTAAAGGGGATGGGGAAATTCGAGTACTTTGGCGTGTTGTAGTCCGGTATCGGTATAATTACCATTTCCAACCGAGCCTAAGCGATGACTAAATTTGTTTTTGTCACTGGCGGCGTAGTTTCTTCCCTTGGGAAGGGTATTGCAGCCGCCTCGCTCGCCGCGATTCTTGAATCCCGCGGCCTGAAGGTCACC
>CANKKB010000147.1 GCA_947482555.1 Burkholderiaceae bacterium
CATTCGCTTAGGCCTAAAATCACTTTCTAAAATTTAATTTCTCGCAAACGAATACACTGCTAGCATGGCAATCCATACTGATGACTTAAGTGCAGAACCCGAAGATGGTGCGATAGAGCGTATTGTCAGCGCCGCTGGTAATTCTGAAGCCCTATTTGAACGGGCTCTGCGCCCCAAACAACTTGATGAGTATGTCGGCCAAACCAAAGCCCGCGAACAACTTGAAATTTTTATTACCGCCACCCGCGCTCGTCAAGAAGCACTTGACCATGTTTTACTCTTTGGCCCGCCTGGACTTGGAAAAACAACCTTAGCGCATATTATTGCCCGTGAACTGGGGGTCAATTTACGCCAAACTAGTGGGCCAGTCCTTGATCGGCCTGGCGATCTTGCGGCTTTATTAACCAATCTTGAAACCAATGATGTCTTATTCATTGATGAGATTCACCGACTTTCGCCGATTGTTGAAGAAATTTTGTATCCAGCGTTAGAAGATTACACCCTCGATATTATGATTGGTGAAGGCCCTGCAGCGCGCAGTGTGAAATTAGAACTAAAGCCCTTCACCTTAATTGGCGCAACCACGCGCGCAGGCATGCTTACCAACCCCTTACGCGATCGCTTTGGTATTGTGGCGCGACTCGAGTTCTATACCACCGAAGAGTTAACCCGCATTATTGAGCGCTCGGCCAATTTACTGAAAGCGAAAATTGATCCGGCGGGTTCGGTTGAAATTGCTCAGCGGGCTCGTGGCACGCCGCGGGTAGCAAACCGCCTGTTACGCAGGGTGCGAGATTTTGCCGAAGTCAAAGGTAGTGGAGTTATTACTAAAGCAATCGCTGATGCTGCCCTGCTCATGTTAGATGTTGATCCTAGCGGCTTTGATGTAATGGATCGCAAACTATTAGAAGCCGTTTTATATAAATTTGATGGTGGCCCAGTAGGGATCGATAATTTAGCGGCAGCCATTGGCGAAGAGCGCGATACGATCGAAGATGTTTTGGAGCCGTACTTAATTCAACAAGGTTACTTACAGCGTACCTCACGAGGCCGTATTGCAACGCGTTTAGCATACGAGCACTTTGGTTTAACGCCACCAAATAATTCGGCTAATCTCGATTTACTGAGTTAGTAAACTATTTAGTTAGTGTTACTTTTGCAAAGCGGCGTTTCCCAACCTGCACAATATAATTTCCAGCTTCAAGCTTAATCGCTTTATCGGCAACCATCGCACCATCAATCTTCACGCCGTTTTGTTCAATATTGCGATTTGCTTCAGTGGTCGATGGCGCTAAACCCGCCATTTTTAAAAGGGCTGCGAGGCTCAAGGGGGCACCTTCTAGAGTTACCTCAGGGATATCGTCGGGCACCCCTCCCTTAGCGCGATGATTAAAATCTTCGAGGGCTTTATCAGCCGCTTGGCTTGAATGAAAGCGACTCACGATTTCTTGTGCGAGCAGCACTTTACAGTCGCGAGGGTTACGGCCTGAAGCAACTTCTTGTTTCATTAAATCAATTTCAGCAACGGGACGAAACGATAATAGTAAATAGTAATCCCACATTAACTCATCCGAAATACTCATGAGCTTGCCAAACATTTCATTCGCTGGCTCGCTAATGCCCACATAGTTATTTTTGGACTTACTCATTTTTTCAACGCCATCAAGCCCAACCAATAATGGCATAGTTAAGATGCACTGGGGTTCTTGACCATACTCTCGTTGTAATTCACGGCCTACCAGTAAATTAAATTTTTGATCGGTTCCCCCAAGCTCTAAATCACTTTTTAGCGCAACTGAATCGTACCCTTGCATCAAGGGATATAAAAATTCATGGACTGAGATTGGCGTGCCGCTCTTATAGCGTTTTGTAAAATCATCGCGCTCGAGCATTCGCGCCACAGTATATTTTGCCGCCAATTGAATCAAGCCCCGCGCGCCTAAGGGGTCACACCACTCACTGTTATATCGCACCTCAGTTTTATTAGGATCTAACACTAAACTAGCTTGTTTGTAATAGGTTTGCGCATTTTCAGCGATGGCTTCGACTGTTAAAGGCGGGCGAGTTGAGTTACGTCCCGAGGGATCGCCGATCATGCTGGTGAAATCGCCAATTAAGAAGATAACGGTATGCCCTAAATCTTGCAGTTGACGCAGCTTATTCAAAACCACTGTATGACCTAAATGAATATCTGGGGCGGTAGGGTCAAGGCCAAGTTTAATCCGCAATGGCTCCCCAGTGGCTTGACTACGGGCTAGCTTAGTTAGCCAGTCAGCCTCTACTAAAAGCTCGTCGCAGCCGCGTTTGGTCACTTCTAGCGCTGTAAATACAGCCGGAGTCAAAGGGAAGTTGTTTTGCTGGTTTTTAGCCGTCATACTGAATTAAATGAATACGTGAGGTAAGTTACCGTTTCATTGTCTAAAATGAATTAATACAATTGTCGCACCTCTTCGCAAGAGGCCTAAAAACGCTGCATTTCAGGAGCCAGCCATAGCCACACCAGCGGCCTACTATCTAGGCATTATGTCGGGAACCAGCTTAGATGGGATTGATGCCGTTTTGGCAAAAATTAAATCGGACGGTCAAGTGCAGCCGCTTGAATGTGTGAGCGCAGCTTTTACCCCTGCTCTGCGAGAAATGCTATTACAACTTCAAAGTACCGGTACTAATGAAATTCATCGCGAACATTTGGCAGCGAATGATTTGGCTATGGCTTATGTTCAAGTGGCAGAAACCTTACTGGCTAACGCACAACTGCAAGCAAAAGATATTGTCGCCATTGGTGCACATGGTCAAACCATTCGGCACCAGCCAAGCTTGCTAAATGGTCATGCTTACACACACCAAACTCTCAATGCAGCACTATTAGCAGAAAAATTGGGTATTGCTGTGGTCGCTGATTTTCGCCAACGCGATATCGCTGCTGGTGGCCAGGGAGCACCTTTAGTGCCAGCTTTTCATGCTCAGCAATTTAGTTCGCCCACCGAAAACCGTGCGGTACTTAATCTGGGTGGCATTGCTAATTTAACGCTCTTACCAAAAGCAGCTGGTCCGGTCCTCGGCTTTGATACTGGTCCTGGCAATCTCTTGCTGGATGGCTGGATACAATCTAGCGTAGGCAAACCCTTTGATGATTGCGGTACATGGGGAGCAAGCGGTGTTTGTGACGTCGAGCTTCTTCAAGCGCTGCTAACCGATCCCTATTTTCAAGCAGCGCCGCCCAAAAGTACCGGGCGAGATTACTTTCACTTGGCTTGGCTAAAATACCGCCTTGCTAGCCGCAAGCTTAAACCTGAAGATATTCAAGCGACATTAATGGACTTGACCTCCACCTCTGTCTGCAATGCACTGAAACAATATTTACCTGACGTAGAACGTCTCGTTATTTGTGGAGGAGGCGCTAATAATGCTGCCTTAATTTCCTTGCTGCGCGCAAATGCAGCAGAACTGCTGGGGCACGACTTGGCGGTTGATTTAAGTTCTGCGTATGGAGTTCAACCGCAATGGGTCGAGGGCTTAGCTTTTGCTTGGCTTGCTTGGGCTCATATAAATAAACGGCCAGCTAATATGCCGGCCGTAACTGGTGCAGCTGGACCCCGTGTCTTAGGGGCCTACTATCCTAACTAAATTTATAAATACATTAAGCCGAGAATGAAGATCCACAACCACAGGTAGTAGTTGCATTGGGATTTTTAATCACAAACTGTGAACCATTGATGTCTTCTTTGTAATCAATTTCGGCACCCACCAAATATTGAAAGCTCATTGAGTCTACCAATAAGGTCACGCCATTTTTTTCAAATTGCGTGTCGTCTTCATTGACTGCGTCATCAAACGTAAAACCGTATTGAAACCCAGAGCAACCGCCGCCCTGCACAAAGACGCGCAACTTGAGTTCATTATTACCTTCTTCAGCAATCAGATCGGCTACCTTAGCTGCTGCACTATCAGTAAAAATGAGTGGGGTTGGTGGCTCGGATGAGTCCATGGCGCTAGCAATGTTTGCAACAGCCGCGGCGCCAGCAACAGTGGCATCAATTACGGCATCAGTAGAAACAGATGGTTGTGTCATGGCAAAACTCCTCAGTCAAAATGCAATAGCCTATTTTAGGCTTTAAATCCCGAGTCTGCACAAGGCATGCTGATGAGTAAACCGCGGGTTGCAGCCAATAAAATTATGGTGATCTAGCAATAACCCCTTATGGTAAAAGGGCAATTTGCTCTAAACCCAGGGTTTCAGGTAAGCCAAACATTAAATTGAGACATTGCACACCTTGCCCTGAGGCCCCTTTAACTAAGTTGTCCTCAACCACCAAAATTACCAAAGTATCGCCATTTGCTGGGCGATGAAGCGCTATTCTGATGTTATTGCTACCCCGCACTGAACGGGTTTCAGGATGACTCCCCGCAGGCATAACATCAACAAAGGGCTCGTCACGGTAGTAATTTTCATAGAGCTGCTGGTAATCTTGGGTCATACCATGAGCCGTTAAACGCGCATAAATGGTCGCATGAATACCCCGAATCATGGGTGTTAAATGCGGCACAAAAGTAAGGGCAATTTGCTCATGACCCGCAATTGCTTTCAAGCCTTGGGTAATCTCTGGTAAATGGCGA
>CANKKB010000148.1 GCA_947482555.1 Burkholderiaceae bacterium
CTTCAATGAAATGGTAAAGCGAATCGGCAACCTGCAAGCCAGAACAGTTAATACGTACAGTCATGATAAAAACCTTTAAATAAATCTAATATAAAAATAGCCTATAAATTACACAATACCGTTTAATTCGTCACTTCAAAAGGATGTTGCACCAAAATGGTTTCATCCCGTTCTGGCCCAGTTGAAACCATGGCAATGGGCTTACCAGCTACCACTTCAATGCGGCGTAAAAAGTGTTGTGCTTGAATAGGTAAGCGGTCCCATTCTTGAATACCTACAGTGCTATCTTGCCAGCCTGGAAAATCCTCATAAATGGGCTCACATAAAGCGACGGCTTCAGCACCACGGGGTAATACATCTAGCTCTTTACCCCCCAAGCGATAACCCACACATAAGCGTACCTGCTCAAGGCCGTCGAGTACGTCTAACTTAGTAATGCATAGACCAGTTAGGCCATTAATTTGAATCGAGCGCTTTAAAGCAGCCGCATCAAGCCAACCAGTCCTTCTTGGTCTCCCAGTAACCGAGCCAAACTCTTTGCCGACCTCAGCTAAGCGGATGCCAACGGGGTCTTGCTTTGCTGGGTTATCGAAATCATAAAGTTCACTCGGAAATGGGCCGGCGCCCACCCGGGTGCAATAGGCTTTAGTGATGCCCAATATATATTGCAAGGAATCGGGTCCAACTCCAGAACCTGCGGCAGCATTGCCTGCCACACAATTACTCGAAGTCACATAGGGATAGGTGCCGTGATCAATATCGAGTAGCGTACCCTGAGCGCCTTCAAATAATAAATTTTGTCCCGCTTGCTCTGCTGCATATAAAGCACTAGATACATCGGTCACCATCGGCTTAATCCGCGCAGCATAAGCCATAGCTTCATCCAAAGTAGTCTGAAAATCAACTGGACTGGCGCCGTAATAATTTGTTAAAACAAAATTGTGATATTCCAAATTTTCACGCAATTGAGCGGCAAATTTTTCGGGATAAAACAAATCTTGCACACGCAAGGCACGGCGAGCTACTTTATCTTCATATGCGGGACCAATGCCACGTCCAGTAGTGCCAATTTTGGCTGCCCCCCGTTTTTTCTCACGAGCATTATCAATTGCGACGTGATACGGCAAAATTAAAGTTGCTGCTTCAGAAATACGCAGGCGATCGCAAACATTTAATCCGGCGGCTTCAAGCTCGCCAATTTCTTTAAAGAGTGCTTCGGGTGACAACACAACACCATTGCCGATATAGCAAATAACTTGCGGATGCATGATGCCTGAAGGAATTAAACGCAAAATAGTTTTTTTATTGCCGATGATTAAAGTGTGGCCAGCATTGTGGCCACCTTGAAAGCGGACTACTCCCGCGGCATGATCGGTAAGCCAGTCGACTACCTTGCCTTTACCCTCATCACCCCATTGAGTACCTATTACCACTACATTCCGCCCGCGCTTAGCTGAGCTAGATTGGCCGGGGTTTTGCTTACTTTGCTGGTGAGACATATTCAACCCAAATTTGATCAAGACTGACTATTTTACCGACCTTAATGGCGTTACTACCCAGTTTTTAGCCTGCTGGACCAATTCTCGATCACAGCGATATTGGGTACTTAAAAATTCTTCCCCTTCCTTGACCTGAATCACGACTTCTCCCGCTTGGCGTAATTGCATTATTTGCCCCTCAAGGGCACGGTCATGCACCCAAGGGGCGCGGATCGCCAGTCGCAAGGCTGACGCTTTAGAAAGACTTGCCAAGGTTAATAAATCGAGCGAGAAACCCGTAGCTGGTCGCGCCCGTCCAAAGGCTGCGCCAACTTGATCATAACGACCCCCGCGCGCGATTGGCTGAGCCAAGTCAGTAATATAAGCAGCGAACATCACCCCAGTGTGGTATTGATAACCCCGTAAATCGGCTAAATCAATGCTAATTTCAGTAGCAGGCTCAAGCTCAGTGATCGAGGTCAGCAACGCCTCTAATTGCAATAAAGATTCCTGTATCTTGAGATTATTTGGCAAAGCAAAGTCACCCTTGCGAGCCTTTTTTAAAACCGCGTTACTAGGTCCATTCAAATGCGTTAATGCCAGCAATGCCTTAGCGCAATCGGTAGGGACGGCTTGGGACCAAGTCGCCAAACTAGGGCGATCCTTTGTTTGCAATAAGCCATATAAAGTTTCCATTTGCTCTGGTGCAAGCGAAACGTCTTCTAATATGCCAGCCAATACACCAGCATGCGATAAATCGAGATAAACACGCTCTAATCCCCCCAAACGAAGCGTTTGTAATAACAATGAAATCGCTTCAAAATCGGCATTCAAACTAGCGCAACCATAAATTTCAGCGCCCACCTGCAGCTCTTCCCGGGAGGAGCTGGTAATGCTCGCACGGGCATGAACAACCGAGCCCGCATAACAAAGGCGAGTTACCCCATGACGATTTAATAAATGGGCGTCAATCCGTGCTACTTGAGGCGTCATATCGGCCCGTAAACCAAGGGTACGCCCCGACAGTTGATCAACTAATTTAAAAGTCTGTAAATTGAGGTCAGAACCAGTGCCCGTTAATAAAGAATCTAGAAATTCAATTAATGGTGGGGTCACCAACTCATAGCCATAGGATTGATATAAATCGAGCAAGAGGCGACGCAAAGCCTCTACTTTCGCCGCCTCAGCAGGCAAAATATCAGCAATATCTTCAGGTAATAACCAACGGTTCATACCTAATTATGGCTCAACTACGCTTTACGATGGGCAATGCAGGGGAATCTCATAGAACTCAGAGTTTGCGGTCTTTGATGCCGTAGAGAGCAGGTCGTCTTATTGGCTCTTTTTATGTAAAAATTTAAAGAACTCGCCACTGGGCTCAACCACCATCAGGTCTTTCTTATCTTTGAAAGAGCTGCGGTATGCCTCAAGACTGCGATAAAACTGGGCAAATTGGGAATCTCGGCCAAATGCTTCCGCATACAAAGCCGTTGCCTTTGCATCGCCAGTGCCCTTAATTTTTTGTGCGTCCCGATACGACTCTGCCAAAATAACGTCTCTTTGGCGCTCAGCATCGGCGCGAATTTTATCCGACTCCGCAGCACCTGTTGAACGCAATTCATTGGCCACGCGTTTGCGTTCTGCCTCCATACGCCGATACACTGAATCGCTAATTTCAGCTAATAAATCGACACGCTTTAAACGTACGTCAACAATTTCAACGCCAATATCGGCAGAATCATCGGCTACTTTCTTACGAATCCCCTGCATGACTTGTTCGCGTTGCTCAGAAATCAGCTCGCGTACCGTACGCTTCGTAAACTCTTCATTCAGTGCTGAACGCACCAATTGATTCAGGCGATCGACCGCTAAACTTTCGTCGCCCCTAAAGCTAACAAAAAACTTACGGGGATCAACAATGCGCCACTTCACATAAGAATCAACCAAGAGGTTTTTCTTTTCCGAGGTAATAAAGCGCTCGGCTTCAGGATTGTCGATAGTTAAAATGCGCCGATCAAAAAAACGGACATTTTCAAATGGTGCAGGGAACTTTAATTGCAAGCCTGGCTCTTGAATCACCCGCACAATTTGCCCGAAGGAAAACACGACTGCAAATTGTCGTTGGTCAACAATAAAAATACTCGAAGCCAATAAATAAATAACGGCAATGAGGCCAATTAAAGAGGCTAGTACCCGATTCATATTCATTAGCGAGCATCTCCCCGATCGCGACTACGTAAGCCATCGCGTTTATCAGCCGAGCTGGTTCCAGAACTAGCGGCAGATGCAGGACTTGTAGTTGAGGGTTGAATCGGCGAAACCGTAACCGAGCCTGTAGCAGGCACAGTGGGCACTCCAGTCGAACTGCCTACTGAACCCGAGCCCATACTACTATTGGGTGTAGTAGCGGCCTGAGCACTTTCAGCACTTACTTGCGCGGCAATTTTATCTAGAGGTAAATACAAGAGACTATTGCTCTTGGTAGTATCAACCAATACTTTAGTGACATTACTATAGACCTCCTTCATTGTGTCGATATACATCCGATCACGCGTGACTTGAGGTGCCTTTGCATATTCAGTCAAAATTTGTTTAAAGCGCGTGGCATCGCCATCGGCTGTTGCAATTACCCTCGCCTTATAACCCTCGGCTTCTTGAAGTAAACGTGCGCCCGTACCTTTAGCCCGCGGAATAATATCGTTCGCATAGGCTTGGCCTTCACTCTTCAAGCGCTCAGCATCTTGACTGGCTTTTACGGCATCATCAAACGCGGCCTGAACTTGTTCAGGGGGCTGTACATTTTGTACCGTCACACTAGTAATATAAATACCAGTTTTATAACTATCTAAGATTTTTTGGATGGAAATTGCTAAGTCAATGGCAATTTTTTCACGCCCCTCATAGAGCACGGTATCCATTTTGCTGCGGCCCACAATTTCCCGAATTGCCGTCTCAGCAGCCTGTGTGACAGCAATATCCGGATTACGATTATTAAATAAATAATCTGTCGGATTTTTTAAACGATATTGCACGGCGAATTTGACATCAATAATGTTTTCGTCTTCAGTAAGCATCGACGCATCTTTTAAATTGGTCGACTTAATTAA
>CANKKB010000149.1 GCA_947482555.1 Burkholderiaceae bacterium
AAGGAGCCTTTTTTCAAGGTGCAGGGCTGAAAATGTTAGTATTCGTATCTTCGTAGTTAGCCCGAGTGGTGAAATCGGTAGACACAGCAGACTTAAAATCTGCCGGCCATAAAACGGTCGTGCCGGTTCGATTCCGGCCTCGGGCACCAAATTGTTGTTATTTTCCATCCCTATGGTACTAAAGCGATATTCTCTTGCTGGTTTTCTGATCAGCGGTATTCTTATTTGCCATTTAGCACTGGCAAAACCGCTACCCAGCGATCACTTAACAATTAACTCGCCTAATCAAGTTTGGGTGGGTGATTTAGACGGGATGGTGAATCGCCGCATTATTCGGGTGTTAGTGCCTTACAACAAAACCTTGTACTTCCTTGATAAAGGCGGTCAGCAAAGGGGATTGATGTACGACATGATGACTGAATTTGAAAAAGAACTGAATGCAAAATACGCGAAGAAAAATTTACGCCTCCATTTTATTTTTATCCCAACTACCCGTAATCAACTAATACCTAGCTTAGTTGCGGGCCGGGGCGATATTATTGCTGCTAACCTCACCATTACGCCTGAGCGGGAAACACAAGTCGATTTTTCAACGCCGATTGTAAAAGGCGTGAAAGAAGTGATTGTCAGTTCGGCAAAAGCCCCAGTATTAAATAAGCTTGACGATTTATCGGGAAAAATGGTTTTCGTTAATCCAACTTCGAGCTACTACCAGAGTCTTAAACAAGTTAATACTGATTTTTCTAAAGAAAAATTAGCGCCCATCAATATTAAAGAAGCTCCAGGTATTTTTGAGACTGACGATATCTTAGAAATGGTCCAGGCCGGTTTAGTGCAAATTACCGTAAGCGATCTCTATTTAGCCAAATTTTGGAAAAATATTTTTCCCAATATTCAAATCCACGAAGATTTGGTGATTCGTAGTGGGGGCGATATTGCTTTTGCATTTCGCAAAAAATCGCCGCAATTAAAGCTTGCGCTGGATGCCTTTGCTGACAATCATAAAATTGGCACTAGTTTTGGTAATCAAAAATTACAGACGTATTTAAAGTCGGTAAAGTGGGTTAAGGCTGCAACAAATCCCCAGGAAATTGAGAAATTTAATTCGATGGCAGGTATTTTTCAGCAGTATGGCGATCAATATAAGATTGATTGGCTATTGATGACAGCCCAGGGATACCAGGAATCTAAGCTTGATCAAAACGTGAAGAGTCGAGTAGGTGCCGTTGGCGTGATGCAGTTGATGCCGGCAACTGGAAAAGAATTAAAGGTTGGGGATATTCATAACCTCAATAACAATATTAATGGCGGCGTTAAGTATGTACGCTACTTAATAGAAAAGTATTATGCCAATGAGCCAATGACTGAACTCGATAAGGTGCTTTTCGCATTTGCAGCTTATAACGCAGGGCCTAGCAAGATTCAGCAGATGCGTTTGGAGGCTGCCAAACGAGGACTAGATCCGAATATCTGGTTTGATAACGTCGAAAGAATTGTGGCCGAGCGGATTGGGAGTGAAACGGTGCAGTATGTGAGTAATATTTATAAATACTCGGTAGCCTATAAATTGGTAAGAGAGATGCCCGCCAAGCAATAAATTTTAGAATTGGTAACCAATTCCAATTAAAAGATTCGAAGAGCTGGCACTTACAGTAGAGCTTAGGGTGGCTGGCACCCGCAGGCCAGCAGGGTTAACCAATGTGCCATTAATTGAGCGATTGAGGCTGCCATAATTGGCATAGTTAAATTCGCCAAAGCCATACCAACCATTTTTGATCATTTGTTTGTAGCCAAGCCCCAGCGAATATCCGGCCATATAAAAATCAGTATCAATGCCATTGGCGCTAGCAGCCGAGTAACCCACTTTGCCATAAAGTAATTTACTCGGATCAATGGCAATTGCTGGCATCAAAAAAAGGTTAAGTGAGTTATTGATATGCACCGAAGCAGATTGCGAATAGCTCCCTTGAACTCCCTTGTAACTTGCAGTCGCTGTCGCATTTGGCGTGGCAATTGGGTTGAAATCAACCCCTAGCCCGAGTAGAAATTGCGGCGCTATTTGAAAATTATAGCCTGCCGAAATCGCGCCAGTAAAGCCGGTCGCATTAGTTGCAGAAATACTTGGTGTGAGGATTTGGCCACCAGCAGAGAGGGAAGAGTTAGAAAAGGAGGGAGAGGCGCTTTGATAGCCGACGCCAATTTGCCCATAGGCACCAATAAATTGAGAGCTTTGTCCATAGGCTGTAAAGCTAGCGGTAAATAAGGCAATAAGGATCAGCAGCTTTTGTCTTACCATGGCAGCGCTCCAGTTGAGTTGCTAAAAATAGATCTCTTCACAATCTGAGTGTGAGTGTAAAACAATCTACTTAATCAGGCTCAGTCACAAATCCTAATTTAGTCAGGCCTGCACGTCGCGAGGCCGCTAGAACTTGGGCAACCGTTTCATAGCGTACAGATTTATCCGCGCGTAAATTAATTTCTGGCTGAGGCTCTTTCTTCGCAGCATTTTCAGCGTAGCCTGTAAAGGTTTTTAGGTCGATGGGTGCGCTATTCCAAAAAATTTGTCCTGTCGCATTAATGGTGAGCTGCACTGACTCAGGCTTAACTTCATTCCGAGCGCTATTGGCTTTCGGTAACTCGACTTTTACAGCCTGCTGGATCACGGGCAGGGTAATAATAAAAATGATCAGCAACACTAGCATGATGTCGACCATTGGCGTCATATTAATTTCCGCCATGATGCTGGAATCATCATCCTCGTTGGAGAGTTGATTAAATGACATGATTAGGCTTCGATTTCAGGGTTAACAACACGCGCACCGGTAACGAAGTAAGCTAGTAAATCATTGCCAAATCGATTGAGGTCAGCCATGACTAATTTATTGGCCCGATTAATTGCGTTAAAGCCCAAGACCGCAGGTATTGCCACTGCTAAACCAAGCGCGGTCATGATAAGCGATTCGCCAATGGGGCCCGCTACCTGATCGAGCTGTGCGCTGCCAGAGCTACTAATGGCAATGAGGGCATGATAGATGCCCCAAACAGTGCCAAAGAGACCAATAAAAGGAGCAACTGCACCAGTTGAACCGAGGAAAGTGAGGCCCTTTTGCAGTTGTCCTGCGCAGCGATCAACACTCGTCTTTATCGAGCGGGCCATCCATTCAGAATAATTCAAGGTTTGCAGTAATTCACGGCGACTCGACATTTGATTTTGATGGTGGGTCGAGGCGTTTGCGCCGCCTTTAGCAATAAAGTAATAGGGGTTGATAGCGGGATCAGTAAAGCTATTAAGACCATCATCGAATGAAGTCGCGCGCCAAAACTGTTCGGTTTGTAATTTGACTTGACCTAATTTGCGCAAACTCCAGTAACGCGACAATAAAATAACCCAAGTGATTATCGAGAGGGTGATTAATAGAATCGCCACAAAGCGCGTAATTGCATCGCCTTCAAGCCACAGATTTGCCATGCCAAATGCAGTATTCATAGTGTTAATTACTTTAAGTTAAATTTAATTAATAAGTTAGTTGAAATTTTTACCGGAGCGCCATTCACTAAAAAAGGTTTGAAGCGATAACGCCGACCAATTTCGATTGCAGCCCGGTCTAAGCGTTGAAAAGTACTCGATTGCAATAAGGCTACTTCGTAGACTTCCCCGTTTTCGTTAATAATCAGTCGTACAACCACTGCGCCTTGTTCACCTGCTCGTTTAGAAAATGAGGGGTAATATGGATCGGCGTCGGGTTGGTATAAAACAACTAGTTTACCAATATCAGTCTGAATCGGCGTACCGCTAGCTCCTCCGCTGGAGGATGGAGCTACAGCTGCATTTGATATAGGTGAGTCTGTAGCCTTATTTTGGGGGGTGGGTGGAGGCGGTTCGGCTTGTTTGGGCGATGGCGCTTCTGCAGTTTTGGGCTCAACGGGTTTTTTTGCTTGCTCTTCCTTTTTGGGTTTAGGTTGTGGAGCAGGTGGTTTGGGGGTGTCGGCTTTAGTCGGCTCAGGACTGACTAAATTAGCCATAACCCGAGTGTCATCGGGCGGCGCTTTTTTTTCGTAAGGGAGCTCAAGGTAGGGCACAACAAAAAATAATACGTGCACTAACACCACTATCCCAATGATGATCCACTCATCACGACTAATGAGTAAAAAGCGGCGCTTAGGCGAGGGATTGGTAGAGGCGCTCATAGAGTTCTATTTATTGCACCAGCAGCTGCTGTGCACTGACTTGGCGCTGGTGCAATGGCGACTGGAGTAGTTGTTCGCTCATATGGAGAAGTTTATTGCAATCACCCGAAGTGATCAGGGTAAGCTTACCTAAGTTCGCATCATCGACTTGATTGGAGCTATAACGGCTTGGCATTTGCAATAATAATTGCCGCGCTAATTGTTTGATAACTGCTTCACCGGTATCAATTAAATTAATTTTATTACCGATTATTTTGCGAATTAATGGACTTAAAAAAGGATAATGGGTGCAGCCCAATACTAAAGTATCAGCACCTGCTACACGAATGGGCTTAAGGTGCTGCTCGAGCAGGGTTAAGGTAGCAACACTA
>CANKKB010000150.1 GCA_947482555.1 Burkholderiaceae bacterium
AAATACATCATGGATAAACGCTTATTGGATATTTTAGTTTGCCCCTTGTGCAAAGGCTCGTTGCATTTTGAGGCAAATAAAAATGAGCTGATCTGTAAAGCGGATAAATTAGCCTACCCAATTCGGGATGACATTCCGGTGATGTTAGTCGATGAAGCGCGCAGCCTGACGCCTGACGAAATCTTCTCTTAATTCCTTTTTATTCCTCCTCCCCAAACAAGATGAGTTCAACTGCGCCATTCAATGAATTCATAGTGCTCATTCCAGCGCGACTTGACTCGACGCGCTTGCCGCGTAAACCCCTAGCTGATATTGCGGGGAAGCCCATGGTGGTAAGAGTTGCAGAGCAAGCCAGAAAATCGTTAGCCAAAAAAGTCATTGTTGCCACGGATTCAACTGAAATACAAGCGGCCTGCGCCTTACATCAGATTGATTGTGTGATTACCCGAGCAGATCATTTAACCGGTACCGATCGCTTAGGCGAGGTGGCTAAATTACTTTCACTCAAACCAACTGATGTAGTTGTGAACGTGCAAGGCGATGAACCTTTAATTCCGCCCGAATTAATTAATCAAGTAGCACTCACTTTAATAACCCATCCACAGGCTGCGATTGCAACAGCTGCCGTAGTCATGCAGGACGCTAGCGAAATTGCCAGTCCGCATGTTGTAAAGGTAGTGCTTAATCATGCTGGTGAGGCTATGTATTTTTCGCGCTCCCTTATTCCCTTTCTGCGTCAAAGCTCGCCGGAGATGACTAAAGATGCTGCGCTTTTGCCAAATTACCTGCGCCACTTAGGCATCTATGCCTATCGGGCTAACTTTCTTTTGGCCTATTCGGAATTAGCTGTCGCCCCTCCTGAGATAGCGGAATCACTAGAGCAATTGCGGGCGCTATGGCATGGCTACCCAATTCAGGTCTACGTGGCAAATAAAGCCCCGCCTGCCGGTGTTGATACTGTCGCAGACCTAGAGCGGGTAAGAGCGCTCTGGAAATAAGGGTTATATCGGGAAAATCCTTAGCCCTACCTAGCGCTAAGCAGTAAAAAATACGGGACAATCACGTTTTAGAACCAATTTGTCGGTTTCAGGGGAATAACAATGCGTTTAATACTGTTGGGTGCGCCAGGCGCTGGCAAAGGCACTCAAGCCCAATTCATTTGCAAGCAATTTGCCATTCCACAAATTTCGACTGGCGACATGTTGCGCGCAGCGGTGAAAGCGGGCACTGAACTTGGTATTGCCGCTAAAAAAATTATGGATTCAGGTGGCCTGGTTTCGGATGACATCATTATTGGCCTAGTAAAAGATCGCTTAACTCAGCCCGATTGTTCCCACGGATATTTATTCGATGGTTTTCCTCGCACCATTCCACAAGCCCAAGCGATGAAAGACGCCGGCGTTCCTATTGACTACGTATTAGAAATTGACGTGCCCTTTGAGGCCATCATTGATCGCATGAGCGGTCGTCGTGTTCACCCAGCTTCGGGACGTACTTATCACCTCACATTTAATCCACCCAAGATGGCTGGTCAGGACGATGTTACTGGCGAGCCCCTAATTCAGCGAGATGATGATAAAGAAGAAACCGTGCGCAAACGTCTGCAGGTTTATAACGATCAAACTCGGCCCCTGGTTGATTATTATTTCAGCTGGTCAAGCACCCCAGACCCTCAAGCTAAAGTGAAGGCACCAGCCTATCGCAAAGTTAGCGGCACTGGCGGTGTTGATGACATCACGCAAACTATTTTTAAAGCGCTTCAATAGTTTTTAGGCGCCTTAACTGGTTTGACGATACCGACCAAAGCTAAACTATTTTTGGGTATTTGCTACCCTTTCATTCTTTTTGCTAGCCTGGGATTTTTTGGCTACACCATGCCCGCTATCGATTGGTTTACTGCAGTGCCAGGTGATTTAATCGATGGGAGATTTAATAGCGTAATTCTGGAGCATTTTTATCACTGGATTACCGGTCGTCAGCACGACCTATGGAGTCCATCCTTCTTTTATCCCAATTTGGATGTGCTGGCCTTTAGCGATAACCATTTTGGTAATGCCTTTATTTATGCGCTGCTGCGCATGTTGCACTTATCGCGAGAAGTCGCATTTAGCGGATGGTATGTCATCGGCTGCTCGCTGAATTTTTTAGTTACTTATATTGTGCTTAGAAAGCTGCATTTCTCGGTGTTTGCAGCGAGTGCCGGGGCTTTTGTTTTTGCCTATTTTCTACCAGCAATCATCCAAGCTGGTCATGCGCAATTGACCTATCGCTTTGCGATACCGCTAGCCTTTTATGCATTTTGGAATTTAATTTACAAGCGTCAGATTAGTGCAGTAGGGCTATTATTTTTTTGGATTGGTGTGCAATTTTATTGTTCGATTTATTTAGGTGTATTTCTTGTTTTCCTCCTCCTTGCTGCGTCTATTCCAGCACTAATGCTTCAACATAAGAATGTATTTAAAGACTGGCAGCAGTCTTGGCTTGATTTAACTAAACCTCGCCAACTTGTCGTTAGTGCCTTAGCGATTGCCAGCTCCATCAGCATTATTTTATTGCTTGAAAAATATCAACAAGTAGCTTCACTCTATGGATTTAAAAGGAATGCAGTGGAAGTAAAACAGCTGCTGCCCAGATTGGAAAGCTATCTCATTGCCGATAACTCCATCCTCAGTTCATTTGTTGGCAATTGGTTTAATCAAATTCCCCTCTATAGAAATGAACACCAATTATTCATAGGCATTGGGGTTGCATTGTTATTTTTCATTGGCTGTTGTGTTCCTTGGTTTAATTTCCTTGGCACCAATAGACCCTATGCCAAAGAACAAAATGCGCTTGGTAAGTTAGCATTTTTTTCATTTTTAATTCTTTTTTTATCAACCTTGCAGTATGGCGTTGGCGGTGGGCAACTACGCAGTCCATATGAATACCTCTTTTCAATTCCAGGAATCTTATCCATTAGGGCTGTCACTAGATTGATTCTGGTCCAAGGGTTACCCGTCGCTATTCTGGTGGCTTTAGCTTGTGAAGCTTTAATCAGTACCCTTAATAAAAATAATTATTTTTGGCGCGCTGCTTGTATTGCAATTGTGGCAGCACTGCTGAGTCTAGAAGTTATCTTTTTCATTCATGTCAAAACACCAAATGCTATCTGGATTGAGCGCTTGAATAGGTTATCTGTCCTTTTGCCTAAATCCGTTCCAGCTGGCAGTGTTTTATTTGTCGATAACAGCGGTAAGGAAACTTGGTATTTTGCAGAAGTTGATGCCATGGTTCTGGCGCAAGATTTGGGCATACCAACCATTAATGGCTATTCGGGCAATTTTCCACCGGGGCATGACCACCAATCCCCAAATTCATGTATCCCTTATATGGCCCGCGTGCAAGACTATGGTAAATTTCACCATCTACCTGAAGCGTCTATGAATGAATTAATGACTCGCGTTATTCAAATACCTCCTTCATTCTGCGTAAAAGTAAATTGATTGAATTCCTATTGATCTAAATGCGCCTCTCCATCATCATCCCCTGCTATAACGAGCTCAAGACCATTGATGAGATTATTAATGCCGTTAATGCTGCGCCGTATCCTGATAAAGAAATTATCATTGTTGATGATTGCTCCACTGATGGCACGCGCGATAAATTAAAGCAGGAAATAGAAAATTCAGGTCGCGTTAGCAAGGTGCTGTATCACCGTGTTAATCAAGGCAAAGGTGCCGCCTTACGCACAGGTATTCAGGCTGCTACCGGTGATTTAGTCATCATTCAAGATGCAGATATGGAATATGACCCCAATGAATATCCACGTCTAGTTGAGCCTATTTTGAAAAATCGTGCTGATGTGGTATTTGGTTCTCGTTTTTTAGGTGGCGATGCACACCGCGTGCTGTATTTTTGGCATCGCGTTGGCAATGGCCTGCTTACCCTCATGTCGAATATGTTTACCAATTTAAATTTAACGGATATGGAAACCTGCTACAAAGTGTTTCGCCGTGAAATTATTCAAAGCATCAAGATCGAAGAAAATCGCTTTGGCTTTGAACCCGAAATTACTGCCAAAGTAGCAAAGCTAAATTGCCGAATTTTTGAAGTCGGCATTTCTTACTACGGACGCACTTATGATGAGGGTAAGAAAATTGGCTGGCGCGATGGCGTACGCGCGATCTACTGCATTATTAAGTACAGCTAAGCACCGAAGACCTGCTGCAAGATACCTATTTAAGCTCTTTTAAGGCACTTTCAAACGACTCAATATCAGCAAAACTGCGATATACAGAAGCAAACCGAATATAGGCAACTTTATCAAGGCGCTTAAGTTCACGCATGACTAACTCACCGACGCGTTCGCTCGGAATTTCTTTTTCACCCAAGCTTAAGAGTTTTTCTTCGATACGGCCTACCGCTTCATCAACCGCATCGGCTGAAACAGGACGCTTACGTAAGGCCAAACGAATCGAGCTAATTAATTTTTCGTGACTGTATTCAACTCGACTGCCATTTTTCTTCACAATTGCGGGCAG
>CANKKB010000151.1 GCA_947482555.1 Burkholderiaceae bacterium
ACATAGGTCATTAAAAATAGAATGACCATAAACGAAACCGCTGTCAACATAGCAGGGTAAGCTAAAGCGCCTAAGGCCTTTTGTTTTAATGCTTGCCGCTTTTCTAAAAATTCAGCTAACTGGGTCAATACTTGCCCCATCCGCCCCGACTGTTCAGCGGCGCCTACAACGCCTTGATACAAAGGATCAAAGGTTTGTGGTTGAGTAGCAACTGCACGGGATAAAGATAAGCCGGCACGTAATTCAGCCACCACCGACTGTAAAACATTTTTGATATGCGGTTTTGAGCTCTCATCCGATAAAACAGTGAGCGCCTCATCAATTTGCACTCCAGAACGTACTAGCAAAGCAAATTGTTTAGTCAGTACTGATAATTCATTCCGACTTAGTGGCTTATCTTCGGAAAATAAACGTTGCCAAAATTGTTGCTTTGTCCACTGGTTCTCAAGCTCGATACGCACGGGCACAAGTTGCTTGGCCATTAATTGCTGCCGAATAGCGCGTTCGTTCTCGCCATCGACGCTACCACGCTCACTCTTGCCGCCATAGGTTAAGGCTTCAAATCGGTAGCGTGGCATAGCTTAGTTACCCAAGAGTTGAATTAGTCAATTTCAACTGCGCCAGTCACGCGCAACATTTCTTCAACAGTCGATTGACCAGAATCAATCCAGCGTTGGCAGTCTTCCGCTAAATTGCGCATACCATTTGCAGTCGCCTGCTTGCGGATATCACTTTCAGCTGCGCGATTATGAATGAGCTCGCGAATCGTCTCATTTGTAGCCATTAACTCGTAAATACCAGCTCTACCGCTATACCCTGATTCGCCACAGGCTGCGCATCCCTTACCGCCACAGGCCTTACAAGTAAGGCGAATTAAGCGCTGTCCTAACACCCCTAAAAGCGTTGAAGAAAGTAAAAACGGTTCAATTCCCATATCAATTAAACGCGTTACTGCTGAAGGGGCATCATTGGTATGTAAGGTTGCGAGCACTAGGTGCCCAGTAAGAGAAGCCTGTACCGCAATTTGTGCGGTTTCTAAATCGCGAATTTCGCCAATCATCACGATATCAGGATCTTGTCGCAAAATAGCCCGTAAGGCGCGCGCAAAATTCATGTCAATCCGCGCATTTACTTGCGTTTGACCGATACCATCCAAGTTATATTCAATTGGATCTTCAACTGTCATGATGTTGTTGGTTTTATTGCGCAAGCGTAATAAAGCACCATAAATCGTGGTAGTTTTTCCGCTACCTGTTGGTCCAGTAACCAATACAATGCCGTGTGGACGATGAATTAATTGATCAAAATTAGTAAAGGTATCGTCAGCCATTCCCAGTGCTTTGAGATCAAGCCGATCATAATTTTTCTCTAACAAACGCATCACTACGCGCTCGCCATGAGATGTGGGCAATGTAGATACCCGAATGTCAATGGCTTTACCGCCTACTCGCAATGAGATACGACCATCTTGCGGCATCCGTTTTTCGGCAATATCTAGAGAAGCCATAATTTTAATGCGCGACACTAAGGCGGCATGTAGGTCGCGGCGCATATCAACCACATCGCGTAAATTACCATCAACCCGAAAACGGACCACTGATTTACGCTCAAATGCTTCTAGATGAATATCAGAGGCCCCATTACGGCTAGCTTGCTTTAATAAACTATTGATCATCCGAATCACTGGAGCGTCATCATTCATTTCCAAGAGATCCTCTGAAATGGGAATCTCTTGTAGTAAACGGGATAAATCAATCGTTTCTTCGACCTCATCGACCACTTGCGAAGCATCTAAATCGCCTTGAGAGTAAGCTGCATTTACTGCTTGCATCACCTCATCACTGGATTTTTCTACTCGCTTTACAGGGCCAACTAAACGGCAAATTTCTTGGAGTACTGTTAAATCGGTAGTGGGGCTATGAATGACGGTAAAGTCGTCTTCTTGCCCGTTGCCATCAAATTGCGCTGCGCCCTCGATTACAGGCGTTTTCATCAAAAGAACCTGATTATCTCGTGCATAGACAAAAGGAATACGTAGCATTATTTATTCGCTGGTAATGCGGGAGCTGTTGGATCCATAGAAGGTGGACTTGAGGGTTTAATCGCAGGGCTGGTATTGATGGTGTCAGAAGGTAACTTGGGCGGTACTAGCGGCACTTCGGCATCTTTAACGTTTGGCATGTTCTTTTCAGTAGGCAATAACATCGGTAATTGCTTAAACTGATCTTCTTTGGTTTGCATTAGGTCTAAACGATTTTTAGTCATTTGCTCATTTTCATCTTTATCCCGCAAAACATAGGGGCGAATAAAGACTAATAAATTACTTTTAATTCTTTTCTTATTGTCGTAGCGAAATAAATTACCAAGAATGGGAATGCTGCTTAAAAATGGAATACCGCTTGTCGAATCCGCATATTCATCTGTGATCAAACCGCCCAAAACGATCATTTGGCCGTCATCAACCAATACGTTCGATTCAATATTGCGTTTATTTATAACCACTCCTGAAGGATCAAATCCCGCAACAGATGAAACTTCTTGGAAAAGTTGCATTCTGACAATGCCATTGGCTGAAATTTGTGGCCGAACCCGTAAAGTTATTCCCACATCTTGCCGCACAATTGTTTGAAACGGCGTGACTGTTGAAGTGGTCCCCGTTTGCGCATAGGAACCCGTTAAGATCGGGATATTTCGACCAACAATAATGCGCGCTTCTTCATTGTCAAGTGTGATTAAATTCGGTGTTGAAAGAACATTAGTGCCAGTAGCAGTTTCTAGTGCTCTAACCAATGCACTCATGGCATAAATGCCATTAAACCTAGTCAGTAAACCTAAATTTAAACCGGGTGCAGGTGGTATGGGCACGCCGGATTGCGGTACCCCTGGGTTTAAAATGCGGCTGGCATCTTGCCCCAACCCTAAAATGTTAGCGCCAGGGCCCTGCGATGGGGGATTAAAATTAGTGCCACCAAACCCAGTATTTTGATTGCCAGAACCCAATAAAAAATTCCATTGAATGCCCAGCTCTGCAGCAGTTTCAGAACTCACCTCAACAATGAGCGCCTCAATGTAGACCTGAGTGCGCCGACGATCTAATTCTTCAATAACCTGCCGTAAATTACGATAGAGCGGTTCATTAGCAGTAATGATGAGTGAATTTGTTGCTGGCTCAGCTTGAATAAAGCCGCCGATATTGGGAGTACTTGAGCTAATTAATGCAGAGGTGGCCAAGCTCGTGCCCGAACCAGCCCCCGCAGGATTAGCGGCAGAATTTTGTTGAGGGTTAGCTGCCGCTGGATTAGCAGCCGCATTACCACCAGCTACTTGGGCTGATAAAGCAGCATCTGCTGCCACTAAAGCGCGCAAGGTAATTGCTAATTTACTGGCCTCGGCATTCTTTAGTGGCACTACCCAAATATTGCCGTTTTTATTCCCGGGAATATCAAGACGGGCTACTAAAATACGGACTTGTCTTACGCGCTCTGCACTCGAGCTACGCACTAGAATTGAATTGCTACGGGGCTCGGCCAAAATAACGGTTTTTAATGCAGGATCGGCAGTGCCTGCTGCGCCAGTATCTAGCACCTTACTTAAGATCGCCGCAATATCACTGGCAAAAGCATGTTGCAATTTAATCGTCTGCACATCGGTGGAAGTTGGCGCATCAATAGAGTCAATTAATGCTGCTATGCGCTGAATATTACTCGCGTAGTCGGTTACAACAATGGTGTTATTTCCTGGATAAGCGTTAATCGTATTGTTTGGTGAAACTAAAGGTCGCAATACGGGCAGTAAATTATTGGCTGATTCATAATTCAACTTAAAAACCCGCGTAATGATTTGATCGCCCTCTTGCTTGGTCTTTCCCGTTGAAACCAAAGTGCTTACTAATTTTGCATCGGCTTGGGTAACAACCCGATATACCCCATTTACTTCAACCAAAGCAAAACCTGCAGTGCGAAGCGCAGTAGAAAAAGAATCTAAGGCCTTGGCTTTGGTGACTGGCTTATTGCTGATGAGATTAATCGTACCCTTAACTTGAGGGTCAACTAAAATGGTCTGACCAGTAGCCTTAGCGACAACACTTGCGACTGAGTCGATGTCAGCGTTCATGAAAGATAAAGTGACGGTACCAACTTCACTATTACTCGCTACGCTAGGGGTCGTTTGCGCCATCACCATCGCTGGTGCCAAAACAAAATCACCCATTAAGCAACACAATAGAAATTGTAAGCAGGCTTTACGTAAGCTATTACGCGAAAAAAATGTATGGCGTGCCCCATCACTCGCGCACTTAAGGGTCAGCTGAGTTTGTTTCGCTAACTGCATTTGCTGGGTTAATTTCCTAAACTGCATCCGTCTTCTATTCCGCTATTCATCGCCATTTAATATTGCATGCGGTAAATGTCACCGTCTTTTTTGCCTAATAACGACAATAATCCAATCAACGATTCTTCAGCCTCAGCTGAGGCTGAA
>CANKKB010000152.1 GCA_947482555.1 Burkholderiaceae bacterium
AATTGCCTGCGCCAAAGTTTCTGGCGCCGACGCTCCAGCAGTAAGGCCAACGCGCTTTTTACCGACAAACCACTCCGCTTGTAATTGCTCGGGGGCATCAACCAGGTAGGCTGGTACACCAAGTTTTTCAGCCAATTCACGCAAGCGATTCGAGTTCGAACTCATCTTACTTCCCACCACAATAACAACATCGACTTGCGGGGCCATAAATTTAACTGCATCTTGGCGGTGTTGTGTGGCGTAACAAATATCTTGTTTACGGGGTTTTATGATTTGCGGAAATTTTTGCGTTAAGGCATCAACAATTTCTTTGGTTTCATCGACCGACAAAGTCGTTTGGGTTACATATGCCAATTTAGTATCGGTTGGAAAACTGAGCTTCTCTACATCGCGCAAATTTTCAATTAAAAAGATCCCGGCATTCACTTGGCCCATCGTGCCCTCGACTTCAGGATGACCTGCATGTCCAATCATCAAAACGGTGAAGCCATCTTTACACATCTTGACAACTTCAACGTGGACCTTCGACACCAAAGGACAAGTGGCATCATAAATTTTCAAACCCCGAGCTGCTGCATCTCGGCGTACTTCTTGCGAAACACCGTGTGCACTAAACACCACGATTGCACCCTTAGGTACTTCGGCCAGCTCCTCGACAAAAATGGCGCCTTTCGTGCGCAGCTCTTCGACCACATAAACGTTATGCACAATTTCATGGCGCACATAAATGGGGGCACCAAAGCGTTGCAAAGCTTCATTGACAATATTAATAGCGCGATCAACCCCGGCACAAAAACCGCGCGGTTGGGCCAAGATAATTTGATCAATATTGGAATTCATAACCTAAAGAATAGCAATAATTTGTGCTTCGAAGGTAATAGGCTTTCCTGCCAAGGGATGATTGAAATCAAACCAAGCTCCTTCTGCGTCAATCGACTGCAAGACACCGGCATATTGGGCGCCATTCGGCGCATTAAATTCAACCACATCTCCCGCGGTAAATTCAGGTGCGTCTGCTTTGGCATTTTTCTGCAATGCCGCCAAAGAAACCCATTGCACTAAATCTTCGTTCCGCATTCCAAAGCTTGCTTCAGGGGGAATAACCGTAGTTTTTTGTTCGCCCACTTGAAGTCCGATTAACGCATTTTCAAAACAAGGTGCAAATTGACCCGAACCCAAAAGCAAAGTCGCAGGCCGATCTCCAAAGGTGTTTATAAAACTGTCCCCATTGGGCAATCCCAAACGATAGTTCAAGGTCAAGTAGGAATTGGGCAATACCTGGGTCTTAGTCATTCTGCAATTGTAGCGAGGCCTACCCATTGCGTGCAGGGGGCAATTAAGCAGTGGCCCAAAGCACTACAACCCCGTGAAAAACTTCGCTTGGAAGGCGCTCGGTCCTTAAGTGATGCTGAACTACTGGCGATTTTTTTACGGGTCGGCGTACGCGGAAAAAGTGCTGTAGACCTAGCTCAGGACTTATTACAGGCGTTTGGTAGCCTCGCCGCACTGTTAACTGCCAGTCTCCAAGAAATTTCCCGTCATCATGGCATTGGCCTCTCAAAATGGTCACAAATACAGGCGGCCTATGAATTGGTGAAACGGAGTCTTGAAGAAAATATTCAGACGAGCGCCGCTTTGACATCGCCACAGCAACTAAAGGCATTCTTACAAACCCAAATTGGGCGCCTGCCGCACGAAGTTTTTCTCTGCCTCTACCTAGACTCACAAAACTGCCTGATCGAGTGCCAAGAGCTTTTTCGAGGCTCAATAACGCAAACCGCTGTCTACCCTCGGGAAATTTTAAAAGAGGCTTTAAACCGCAATGCCAGTGCTCTCATCGTCGCCCATAACCATCCAAGCGGCAACCCGTTGCCGAGCGCAGCCGATATTGCCCTGACCGAATCGCTGCATACTGCCTTGCAATTAGTTGATATTCCCCTTCTCGACCACTGCATTGTGAGTCATGGCGGATTTTTCTCCTTTTTTGATTCAGGCTTGATTAATAAGGCCAAAAATGAAAGTGATTACTAACTTATTACACGTATGAGCGGCTGAGCAGCGGCTCGCCCGAGATTAAAGCAAGAAGGGACTAGCCCATATAGCCCTTAGCCTGATACAATTTATCCTTTTCGCAATTAAGGAGTCGTGTCATGGCAAAAGTTTGCCAAGTCACTGGGAAAAAGCCGATGGTTGGCAACAATGTTTCCCATGCAAACAATAAAACGAAGCGTCGCTTTTTGCCGAATTTGCAAAATCGTCGCTTTTGGATTGAATCAGAAAACCGCTGGATTAGCTTACGCTTGACCACTGCTGGTTTGCGCTTAATCGATAAGAACGGCATTGATGCTGTACTCGTTGATTTACGTGCACGTGGCCAAATTTAAGGGAGTTCAAAATGGCTAAAGGCGGTAGAGAAAAAATTAAGTTAGAGTCTTCAGCTGGTACTGGACACTTTTACACCACCACTAAAAATAAACGCACAAAACCTGAAAAGTTGGAGATCTCGAAGTTTGATCCCACTATTCGTAAGCATGTGCCTTATAAAGAAACAAAACTAAAGTAATTTAGTTCAAACATAAAAAAACCCGCTCAGTTCACTGCGCGGGTTTTTTTATGGGTGTTACCTTAATCTATTTACTTAAGCATAGCGGCGTAGACGCAAGGAGAACTCACGCAAGCTGGTTAAACCACTAGCTTCTGCTTGATGACACCAAGCGCGCAATTGCGCAACTAATTGTTCACCGGTCGAATTTGAGCGCTGCCAAATAGCTTGTAAGTCACGACGCATTTCAATCATGATACGTAATTGCGCATTGGTTGCCATGAGCTCTTCCAATTTACTTTTTTCTGCCGTACTAAGACGAGCCTCATCTTTACCCACCCAGCTACGAGCATCTTTTAAATGCGCAGCAACAATATGCATCTGTTGCATCTCATGACTAAAGAACCGCCGCAGGGTTTTGCTATAACGGGCCATTACCTCGTACCGATTCGCAATAATGGCTTCTAGCGTATCTTGGTCAGCAGGTCGAACCGGCACCAGTAAAGGCTTTGGCGGTACTTTTTTTACTGTCGCCATACCCACTGCACTGAGCATCTGAATATAAAGCCAGCCAATATCAAACTCGTACCATTTATTAGAAAGCTTCGCACTTGAAGCAAAGGTATGGTGATTGTTATGCAATTCTTCACCACCAATTAAAATTCCCCACGGGACAATATTGGTTGAAGCATCCTCACAATCAAAATTTCGATAGCCCCAAAAATGGCCAATGCCATTAATTACGCCTGCGGCAGTAATGGGAATCCACAGCATTTGTACAGCCCAAATAGTCGCTCCAATGGCACCAAATAAAAATATATCAATGATCAGCATGAGGCCAACGCCCTGCCAAGAAAATTTCGAGTACAGATTTTTTTCGAGCCAGTCATCGGGAGTGCCATGCCCATACTTGCTTAAGGTTTCGGGATTATTCGCTTCTACTTTGTAAAGTTCTACCCCGCGTAAGAGCACAGTTTGGATGCCTTCAATTTGAGGGCTATGCGGGTCTTCAGGAGATTCACATTTAGCATGATGTTTGCGATGAACGGCAGCCCACTCTTTAGTAACCATACCCGTTGTTAACCACAACCAAAGGCGAAAAAAATGCGCTACCGCTGGATGCAAATCGAGCGCCCGATGCGCCTGACAACGATGCAAATAAATAGTGACGCCAGCAATGGTGATGTGGGTGACGATTAAGGTAAAGACAACAATTTGCCACCAAGTCCAATTTAAATAGCCATGGGCAAGCCCAGCGAGTAAGTTGTCAGAAAAATCGAGTAAAAAGCTAGAGTTCAAGCGTATATCCTTGGTTTATATAGTAGTTACCCTAATTTTACGCCTTGCGCCTAAAAACAGCAGCAAAGAATCCATCTGTACCATGCAAATGAGGCCAAAGCTGCCACCAGGGGTTGTCTGGGCTAGTTCCCAGGGGTCTTTCCCCATCCATAAAGTGGTCTTTTAGGGCTTCAGCAGCTGGAATAACCTCAAATTCTGGGTGCTTAGCCAAAAAATCTTCCGCAATGGCTTGATTTTCAGCGGGCAGCAAACTGCAAGTGCCATAAACTAGGCGCCCCCCTGGTTTTAATAATCGACTAGCTGAAGCCAAAATACTGGCTTGCTTTGCATTTAATTCGGCAACGCCAGTTAAGCTTTGGCGCCACTTTAAATCAGGATTGCGGCGCAGGGTACCAATGCCGCTGCAAGGTGAATCAACCAAAACACGGTCAATTTTGCCGGCGAGGCGCTTAATCTTGGCATCGTTTTCACTATCAATCCACACTGGATGAACATTAGATAAACCGCTACGCGCTAAGCGCGGCTTTAAATTCGTGAGCCGTCGTTGTGAAGTATCAAATGCATAAAGGCGTCCGG
>CANKKB010000153.1 GCA_947482555.1 Burkholderiaceae bacterium
CTTTAGGAGAAGGTGCATGAGCGCCATTGTTGACATTATTGGCCGGGAAATTCTAGATTCACGCGGCAACCCCACAGTTGAGTGCGATGTTTTGCTTGAGTCTGGTGTGATTGGTCGCGCCGCGGTGCCCTCTGGCGCCTCTACAGGTTCACGCGAAGCTATCGAGCTGCGCGATGGCGACGACAAGCGTTATTTAGGCAAAGGCGTACTTAAAGCCGTGCAGCATGTGAATACTGAAATATCTGAAGCCGTGATGGGTTTAGATGCCAGTGAGCAGGCTTTTTTAGATCACACCTTAATTGAATTAGATGGCACGCATAATAAAGCCCGACTAGGTGCAAACGCCACCCTTGCAGTCTCGATGGCTGTAGCGCGCGCAGCGGCCCAAGAAGCAGGACTGCCCTTATATCGTTACTTTGGCGGCTCAGGTGGCATGCAATTACCCGTACCAATGATGAATATTGTGAATGGTGGTGCGCACGCCAATAACAGCCTTGATATACAAGAATTCATGATCATGCCAGTAGGAGCAAAAAACTTTCGTGAGGCTTTGCGGTGTGGTGCAGAAATTTTTCATGCCCTGAAGAAGATCTTGCAGGCTAAAAATATGCCGACATCGGTTGGCGATGAAGGTGGATTTGCGCCTAACTTCACTAGTAATCAAGAGTGTTTACAGACTATTTTAAGTGCGATTGATCAAGCTGGCTATCAAGCTGGCGAAGATGTTCTTTTGGCCTTAGATTGTGCTGCTAGCGAATTCTATAAAGACGGTAAATACCACTTAAATGGCGAAGGCTTACAGCTGAGCTCAACGGAATTTGCTGATTATTTAGGCCAGTTAGCCGATCAATTTCCAATTGTGTCCATTGAAGATGGCATGCATGAAGCTGATTGGGATGGTTGGGCCAATATTACTGAAAAACTAGGCAAGAAAATTCAACTGGTCGGTGATGATTTATTCGTTACCAATACCAGAATCTTGCAAGAAGGAATTGATAAGGGCGTGGCTAATTCAATTCTCATTAAAATTAATCAAATTGGAACGCTAACTGAAACATTTGCAGCAATTGAGATGGCAAAACGGGCTAACTATACAGCGGTCATTTCCCATCGCTCCGGGGAGACTGAAGATAGTACGATTGCTGATATTGCCGTGGGTACAAATGTAGGGCAAATTAAAACGGGGTCTTTATCGCGCTCAGATCGGATAGCCAAATACAATCAATTATTGCGAATTGAAGAAGACTTAGGTGATATTGCGACTTATCCAGGTAAAGCAGTTTTTTATAATTTAAAGCGTTAACTTTAATTCACATTTCATCCTGCTAACCATTTCATTTTCATACTGCTGACATCTCAAACATGAGAATTATTGTTTACTCGATGCTACTACTTTTTATCGGTATTCAATATCCTTTATGGTTAGGAAAAGGAGGGTGGTTAAGGGTTTATGAAATGGAAGGTCAACTCAATACCCAGCAGGAAAAGAACCAGCTCCTTACTTTGCGCAATGCGAAGTTGAGTGGCGATGTCAAAGATTTAAAAGAGGGCACCCGCGCAATTGAAGAGCGCGCTCGCTCGGAGCATGGCATGCTGAAAGAAGGTGAATATTATGTACAAATTTTGCCAGCTGAAAACTCCTTAACTGTAAATGCCGCTAACGGCACTGAGCCCAACAAGAAATAGGCTACTAGTCCTTAATGCCCCTTCGATGCCGGTCTGGTTGCATCGCTCAGTAAGTCAGTTTTAAATACTTGACGACAATCTACAGGGTCAAAAGAATAGGTTTTGCCACAAAAATCGCAGATCGTTTCTACATCACCACGTTCAGCTAACAAACTTTCTACTTCGGGCTCGCCCAGCATTCGTAATACATCAGCTACTTTCTGGCGCGAACAACGACAGGCAAATTGGACTGAGCGGGCGGGGAAACTCCGCACCCCTGCAGTTGCTGATTCTTCAAGGAAGAGTCGGCGCAAGTTTATTTCAGGCTCAAGCGTTAGGAGCTCAGTAGCAGTGATCGTTTCCCCTAAAAACTGAATCCGCTGCCAACCTTCGCTTGCTAATTCAGCATCTAAGTGCGCATGCCCACTCGAATTGGGTAAGCGTTGTAATAGCAGACCACCTAAACTTGTATCATCACTAGCTAACCAAATGCGGGTATCGAGTTGCTCTGAATTACGCATATACAACATGATTGCTTCAGCTACCGAAGTCACTGGCTTTGACTGACCCGCCGCATCATCTTGTTGGAGAGCCACAATACCTTGATAAGGGGCTTGCCCAGGCTTTCGTTCAGCTGCGTCTAGGGTGATCACTAGGCGGCCGCTATTATCTGCATCAAGAAGCTCGCTAAGGGTAGCGGACGCATTAATTTCGCCGCAATCTGGGGCTAATTTTACCGTCGCGCGCAGCGTTAAGTTAGCAGTGCATTCCACTACCAATAAAGAAACTGGGCCTTTGCTTTGCGCTTGAATAATTAAAGTACCGTCAAATTTTAAGCTGGCACTGAGGAGGGCTGCTGCAGAGACAAAATCACCCAAGATTTTACGAACTGCCAAGGGCTCGTTTCGGTGCTCTAGAATGGCTTGCCAAGCAGTGCCAATGCTGACAAGTTCTCCGCGCACTGGTGCGCCATCACAAATAAATACAAGTAATTGATTCATCCTTAAAGTATCCACGGTTTTAGAAAATAACTCATGACCTGAGATAATAAGCATTATGACGATCCGGACCCGTTTTGCTCCTAGCCCTACTGGCTTTATTCATTTAGGTAACCTACGCAGCGCCTTATACCCCTGGGCTTTTGCGCGCCATCATCAAGGTCAATTTATTTTGCGTATCGAAGATACCGATCAAGAGCGCTCCACGCTAGAGGCAGTTGAGGTTATTCTCGAAGGCATGCATTGGTTAGGGCTTGATCCTGATGAAGGGCCAATTTATCAAATGCAACGGCTTGATCGCTACCAGTCGGTAATCCAGGAAATGTTAAAAAATGGCTTAGCCTATCCTTGCTATATGAGTGAGATTGATTTAAATGCGTTGCGGGATGCGCAAATGGCGAACAAAGAAAAACCGCGCTACAACGGCCTCTGGCGCCCCGAGCCCGGCAAAGTATTGCCAGAGCCACCTGTTGGCGTAAGCCCGGTCATTCGCTTTAAAAATCCCCTTAATGGTAGCGTAGCTTGGCAAGATGCAGTTAAAGGCTTAATTGAAATTGGCAATGACGAACTTGATGATTTAGTGATTGCGCGCACCGATGGTACGCCGACCTATAACTTTTGTGTAGTTGTAGATGATTTGGATATGCAAATTACCCATGTTATTCGCGGTGATGACCATGTCAATAATACCCCTCGGCAAATTAATATCATGCGTGCTTTAGGCGGTACGCCACCGATATATGCCCATTTACCTACTGTCTTAAATGATATGGGTGAAAAAATGAGTAAGCGCAACGGTGCTATGAGCGTGCGCGACTACCAAAAGGCGGGCTACTTACCAGAAGCTATTTTGAATTATTTAGCTCGATTAGGTTGGGCTCATGGCGATGCGGAAATATTTACTAAAGAGCAATTTATTGCTTGGTTTGAGTTAGAGCATCTTGGTCGATCTCCTGCGCAACATAATCCTGAAAAACTACTTTGGTTAAATCATCATTACATTCAGCAGGCTGATACAAAGTACTTAAGCGAATTAGTAAGGCCTTTTGCCGAAGTGCGTGGGATTGATATTCATCGGGGCCCCAATTTTGAGCAAGTAGTAGGACTACTAAAAGATCGAGCCAACACCTTATTAGAGATTGCGGATGGTGCGAAATTATTTTATGCGCCCGCTCCACAGCATTCTGCAGAACAGATTGCGGCTCATATACCAACAGCTATTAAGCCTGCGTTAAACGATTTAAAGCGCGCAATTGAGGGCTGTGCAGCATCAAAAGAAGCCTACGCGGCAGTCATTAAGACTATCTTAGCTGAGCATCAAATAAAAATGCCGGCCTTGGCTATGCCTTTACGTTTTGCTTTATTTGCTACCACCCAAACCCCAGCCATTGATGCAGTAATGGCTTTGATGGGATGGGAAGCCTGTACCGAACGTCTAAATATGGTTCTGAGTCAGGCGCCAAAGTAGGGTCTGCATCAAGCATTGCTAGGCAAACAACTCGGTAAGCCCAAGCCGGAGAATAAAAATAGGCTAAAATCACGGATTGTTTGAATATACGGTCAGAAATTGACAGGAATTAAGAAGTTAAGCGATTTAACGCGGGGGGTATAGCTCAGCTGGGAGAGCGCTTGCATGGCATGCAAGAGGTCAGCGGTTCGATCCCGCTTATCTCCACCACTATTTTGAACAATTTAGTCCAGGTCCCCATCGTCTAGAGGCCTAGGACATCA
>CANKKB010000154.1 GCA_947482555.1 Burkholderiaceae bacterium
CGGCAGTATGATTCAGGCCCGTACAATCGCATCGATTCGGCAGCGCGTTGTTCCACAGTCTATTAACCATTTTCAACAATTGAATTCGGCCACAATTTCGGGCGTGAGTACTCCATTCGTTTCACAAGCCGAAGTATTAACCTTTTTACAAAATGCCATCAAAGAAGCTGGCCCTACTGGGTATAACATTGACTATGCAGGCCCATCACGGCAATTTATTGCTGAGTCAGGCGGTTTTTTGGTGACAATGTTCTTTGCAATCTTGATTGTATTTTTAGTGCTTGCGGCTCAGTTTGAAAGTTTTCGAGATCCCTTAGTAATTTTAGTTTCAGTACCGCTTGCTTTATTTGGCGCTTTAATTTTTATTAATCTTGGCTTCACCACTGTCAATGTATATACCCAAGTAGGTTTAGTGACATTAATGGGCTTAATTAGTAAGCATGGCATTTTGATTGTGCAATTTGCGAATGAGTTACAAATGGCAGGCCGCAATAAACTAGAAGCCATCATCGAAGCAAGTAGTGTACGTTTGCGCCCAATTTTAATGACCACAGCAGCGATGGTTTTGGGTGTAGTGCCTTTGGTAATTGCTTCTGGGGCTGGGGCAGCAGGCAGACAATCAATGGGAATTGTTATTTTCACCGGCCTATCGATTGGCACCTTATTTACTTTATTTGTGGTGCCAGCAATGTATCTCTTTATTGGCGCCGATCACCACGCGAATAAATTTAAACCAAGTAAGGCTTAAATTTACGGTTTACTCGCCACTAATTGAGTTTCAGCAATGGTGGCAAATTGCGTTTCGGTTTGAATACGCTCAAACCATTTTTCTAAGTGCTCATAATGTGGGCGTGCTGATAATTGTTCTGGAAAAGTTTCTGCTAATAAAATCCAGCGATTAACGCACAAAGCCAAAGGAATATCGCCTAAATTAAAGCGCTCACCCGAGCAAAAGGTGTGTTGTTGTAAGCAAGTGTCAAGAATGCCAAGAAATTGATGGGTATCGGCAAAGCCTTTACTTATGGCGGCATAGTTGCGCTCCGCTTCTGGCACACGCGTCAGCCCCAGAAACGGTAGGCGTAAAGCGGGCCAGAGGGTCGAAATTTGCCAATCTAGCCATTTATCCGAGTTGGCTTGACTAATATTGTCACTGGGAAAAAAAGTTCCAGCTGCATCATAAGTACGAGCTAAGTAGCGCAAAATTGAATTCGATTCCCATAGTGTTAGTTGGCCATCTTGTAAGGTTGGCACCAAACCATTGGGATTTAGCTTGAGATAGTCGGGAGTAGTATTAATGCCAAAATGTAAGCCTGCATCAATACGCTCAAAGTCCCGCTGCTCTTGTCGCTGGAGTTCGGTTAAACACCACAATACTTTTTGAACATTGATTGAGCTTTTCCTGCCCCAGAGTTGCATCATGAAATATCAATCCTTTTTAGTAATAAAATCTTTTTACTACTTGTTAGTGCTCTTGAGGCCCGAGAGTTGGCTGCGATGAAACAGCAGTGGAGCCTTAGTTAGGTCATGCGCAAGATTATGAATTTCGGCCAGAATAATGAGATGATCGCCACCAGGGTATACAGCCACGGTTTCGCATTCAAAATGGGCTGCACAATCTTGTATGAAGGGGATGCCGCTGCAATTGAGTTGATGATTTACGTGAGTAAATTGATTCGCACTGCGCTTTGCAAAGTTAATAGCTAGATCTTCTTGAGCATGATTCAATACATGAATAATTTGTTTGGCCCCCACTGCAAAAGCAGCCGCTAAGGGAGATTGCGTCGCAATCGACCATAAAATTAAGGGGGGGTTGAGTGAAACCGTATTGAAGGAGCTAATCGTGATGCCGATTGGCGCATGCGTAGCATCAAGCCCAGTAATTACCGTAACGCCAGTGGGAAAGGCAGCGAAGCCCTGCCGTATCTCCTCGGTTGAAGGGGGGCTACTAATTAAAGAACTGGACATGCGTTATTGCTAGGGTAGATTCGTTATGATTTATTAACAGCGGCTGGGCTCATCATAGGCTCGCCAGTAGGAATTACAGTGCCGGGTATGGGGGTTAGCACTTCATTATCTTCAGCTTTTACGCATTTAAACCGATACTCTTTACTATTTTTAGAGAGAAAACTAGCTCCTAAATAAAAATCGTTTTTACAGACTTTGGTGGCAAAATTCATCACTTCTTGCGGGCTTGCGCTGGAATTAATGAGCCGCATATTACCCATAGACATACTTAATTCAGTTGAAAAACAAGCGCTTAGCAAGATGCTGCTAAAAGCGGCAGTGAAGAGTAGAATTTTTTTCATAGCAAACCTCATATTCAATCGTGCACGTAGAATAAACCGTTTAAGTAAAGTTGTGAAATTTAAGGAATTTTAATGTTTAAAGCAATATTGATTAATAAAGACGAAAAAGGCTATCGTGCCAACCTCGCTGAACTCGATGAAACAACTTTGCCGGCCAGTGAAGTGTTGGTCAAAGTACTGTATTCCACCTTAAATTATAAAGATGGCCTCGCTATTACCGGTAAAGGGCCTGTTGTCAGGTCATTTCCCATGGTTCCAGGAATCGATCTTGCCGGTGAGGTACTAGAAAGTAGTAGCCCAGAATATCAACCAGGAGATCAGGTAATCTTAAATGGCTGGGGGGTAGGAGAGGAGCATTGGGGCGGTTTAGCTCAAAAGGCGCGGGTTAAGGCCGAATGGCTCTTACCCCTACCCAAAGGCATGACCCCAAAACAAACCCTTGCAATTGGTACGGCTGGCTATACCGCCATGTTGTGTGTCATGGCCTTGCAACAACATGGCTTAAAGCCCAGCGCTGGCGAAGTTTTGGTCACTGGGGCAGCAGGCGGAGTAGGCAGTTTTGCGACGATGCTCATGAGCAAACTGGGCTTTACGGTAGTCGCCAGTAGTGGCCGACTAGAAGAAGGCGCATATTTAAAACAGCTGGGCGCAAGTGAAGTCATTGAGCGGGCCAGTTTGTCAGAGCCAGGCAAGCCCCTTGCGAAAGAGCGTTGGGCCGCAGTCATCGATAGCGTGGGAAGTCATACCTTGGCCAATGCATGTGCGGCAGTTAAAAGCAATGGCGCAGTTGCCGCTTGTGGTTTAGCGCAAGGTATGGATTTTCCAACCTCGGTAGCCCCATTTATTTTGCGCGGTATTACTTTATATGGCATCAATAGCGTGACAGCTGAAAAAGCAAAACGGTTTTTGGCTTGGGAACAATTAAGTCAGCTTTGCGATTTCACTATCGTCGATACAATTGCCCACGAAATTAGCTTGGCCGAAGCCATTCCGCTAGCAGCCGATTTAATTGCTGGAAAAATTCGTGGCCGCTTAATTGTGGATGTGAATCGCTAAGAAATAGTTTGCACTGGTACTTTGGTGACGCCAATTTTAATTGGTAACATCGTTGGCTTTGCGCTCAGGTAAGCGTAGGCAAATGCGTTGTCTCTCAGTTTCATTGGCGCTCGACCATGCTGCAATTTCTTCCAGCGTACGAAAGCAGCCGCGACAAAAGCCATTAGCAGGATTAATTTCACACCAATTAATGCAGGGCGAGGCAATGGGTGTAGCGCAGTTCATTTTCAAGGGGAGGATTTAAACCGATTTATAAAACGTTTATCAGCATCATATTCAATAAAATGCGGATATGCGCCTGCCCTTAAATGAGTTTGATGGGCGCGCCACATTTCAGGATCAAAAAAATCAGGGTGATGTTTAAGAAAAAATCGTTTGACCCGCTGATCACCCAGCAAAAAAACCCGAAAGGTTTCAGGAAAAATATCTTTTGAGCCGATTGGATACCAAGGCTCACCCGATAACTCCTCTTCCTCGGTACGGGCTGCTGGAACATGACGAATTTCACAGGCAGTTAAATATTCAATTTCATCATAGTCATAAAAAGCAACCCGACCATAGCGCGTAACCCCAAAATTTTTATAAAGCAAATCCCCCGGAAAAATATTAGCGGCAATTAATTCTTTAATGGCATTGCCATATTGCACAACTCCATGCTCTATTTCTGCATCGCTACCATCCTGCAGCCAGAGGTTTAAAGGCGTCATACGCCGCTCGATATAGACATGCTTAATCACTAATTCATCTATGCCATCAAGCCCTTTTCTAATTTGGAGCAAGGAAGAGCACTGCTCTTCAATTTCAGCAACTAATTCCGGCGTAAAACGCGCGAGCGGAAAAACCACATCAGAAAACTCTAGTGAATCAGCCATTCGACCGACCCGATCATGTTGTTTAACCAATTGATATTTCGCCATAATGAGTTCGCGGGTGGTTTCTTTGGGCGGCGGAAAGTAATCTTTAATCATCTTAAAAACATACGGGTAGCTAGGCAAATCAAACACCAGCATCACCAAACCTTTAATACCG
>CANKKB010000155.1 GCA_947482555.1 Burkholderiaceae bacterium
AAAGCGTAAAAAGTATCGTAAAACGCCGAATTTAGGAGATCCGTATGAGTTACCGCATCAAATCAAAAACCTGCCTTTTGAGCTTTATTTTTGGCCTCGCTACCAGTTTTTTGGGGCTAAATGCCTATGGTCAAGCTAGCCCTAATGCAGCCGGCTTAGGCTCCTGGCCGACGCAAAAACCGGTACGCTTAATCGCAGTTTTTCCTCCGGGTGGGTCGGTTGATCAGGTAGCTCGAATTTTGGCGCCAGCGATTCAGGCCGAACTCAAACAAAATGTGATTGTAGAAAATATTGGTGGCGCTTCAGGCGTAATCGGTACTAGCGCAATGGTGCGCTCAGACCCTGACGGATATACCTTTGCGGTTGTTTTTGATACCCATGGCGTAAATCCAAGTATTAAAGATAAATTACCCTACGACACCATCACTGATATTGCGCCGGTTACTTTAATTGGTACATCGGCTATGGTTTTAGTGGCTAGTAAAAACTCAGGCATTAAAACTTTTCAGCAATTAGTGGAAGAATCTAAAGCCAAGAAAAAGTTTAGCTATGGCTCAATTGGTGTTGGTAGCTTAGGGCACTTAGCAATTGCGCGTCTAGCCAAAACTGCTGGCTTTGATTGGGTTCATGTGCCTTATCGGGGCGGCGGCCCTTTGATGCAAGATATTCTGGGTGGACAGGTTCCCCTCGCGATTGGCTCGGTGTTCTTAGTCAAGCCGCATATCGATAGTGGCGGCGTTATTCCTTTGGCAGTCACTACTACCAAACGTACCGCCGAATTACCCAAAGTCCCTACGATTGCTGAAAGTGGCTTCCCCGGATTTAATGCGCCTGCTTGGTGGGCTGTATTAGCACCGGCTAAAACGCCACCCGCGATTGTGAATGCAATGAATCAAGCTGTTACTAAAGCGCTGAAAAGCCCAGCAGTCGCTGATAAATTGCGTGCCCAAGGAATTGATATTGTGGCTGGCGGACCTGAAGCCACTAAAGATTGGATTGGTAAACAGATTGCGCTATGGGGTAAATTTGTGATCGAAAATGGCATCAAAGATGCGCCGTAATTTAGTCAATCGATTCTTCTGATCTTTTTAAGTAGAAAGTTAGCTTATGTCATCTCGCTCCATTGACTATCAACCACTTGATTTAGCAGAGCCAGCCGAATTAGTGGCCGCAATTCGTAAACGGCGTGGTGGACAGTTCATTAATTTAGATCGCATGCTATTGCACAGCATTCCAGTGGCACGGGGTTGGAACGCATTTATTGGCGAAATTCGGGAGAATTTATCGCTTGATCCAAAGTTACGTGAACTGGCAATGTGCGGTGTAGCAGTTTTAAATGGCGCTGAGTATGAATTTTTTCATCATGCTCCACCCTTTCGTAAGGCAGGCGGAACAGCAGAGCAAGTCGAGGCGCTACGCCATATTGGTGAAACTACATTTCCACAAGAGCGCTTTAATGCGGTGGAACTTGATACAGTCAATCTCACTTTGCAAATGACGCGCAATATTGTGGTGGATAAATCCGTAATGAATAATTTACAAAAAGCCTTGGGCAATACTGCAGTAGTTGAATTAGTGAGCGTAATCGCTGCCTATAATATGGTGTCACGCTTTCTCATTGCGCTTGATATCAATCCCGAGGATCATCCGCCTGCTTGAAGGGGGCCATTTTTCGGTCTGCTCGCAGCACAATATGACAGTAGGCGATGGCAATACTTAAAATGCCGATCACCCAATGTGCCGTAATAATCCATTCACGGCTATCACCACTGCCGTAATACAGTAACTGCCCCGAGATTATTAAAACGATTAAGACAGCGGTAAGGCTAATGCCGCTGAGAATATTTTTATTTAAATGTAGTCCAATGCGTATATGGATGGGAAGTGCAGCACCGAAAATGATGGTAATAACCATCGCAGATACGCCATGGATCACCAATACCCAGCGATTGACTAAAAAATTGAATTCATTGGCCCATTCTTGAATAACGAGGTAGAGAAGACCGCTACCCATGCAAATACAAAAGCTCGGATAACTGAGGTATCTTTGCCAAGTTGGCATGACCTTAGTGCCTAATCTTCTTGAGGGTGGCGTTAGTGATGTCATTTGCGTCGTGATAAAAAATAAATGGTTTAGCGTCATAACGCTCAAAGCAAGGATGAACAATTTGCTGTGAAAGGGCCAGAACTTTAGTCAAGGCATCGGCATGTACGCATTGAGGTGCAATAACCGAGTAAGAGTGGGGAGAGTTACTAGGCAACTGTTGTTCCGGATGAACGATTTTCTGACCTAAGTTGGCGGCAGAAGTAGGGCTAAAAAAATAATTGGCTGAGCTAGCAACTGCCCCATTTTGTAATTCGCCCAACTCGATGAGGGCGTGGCATTGATGTGGCATACGCAGATGAATTTTTTGAGCTTGATGCCCAAATACCCGCAGATCTCCTCCAGCATTAATGCATCCCGCAGCCACGCCCTCTTTAAGTAGTATGTCTACTGCACAATCAACCGCATAACCTTTGGCTATACCGCCGAGATTGAGACATAAAGGGCGGTTTGCATAGACATGATCGTGTGCTAGAAATTGTAGGTCGGCTAGATCGCCAAAGCGAACCTGATCTTTTGCTAGCCTCAGGGTACACTGACCAATACCACAATTAAATAATCCTCCTGAGTGGCAATGCATTTCGCTGGCAATCAATAAAAGTGCTTTTAATTGTGGTGAAATTGCCAATGGACCCAAATGTGCTAAACGGTTGAGATGAGATAGCTCACTATTTTCAGCGTAGAAATTAAATCTGCAGTGCAGATCTTGAATAGTAGAGAAGGCCTTTTCAATGCAATGTTTAAGATCCCGGTACGCTATTGGATGGTCACCATAGGTATGTGCAGTTATTTCAACATAGGTACCAAGCAACGGTTTGCAACGCGTTAAGCTGGGCCATTGATTTACCCGCATTTACTTGGCGCCCTTTAAGGCAACTTGATAAAAGTGCATGACCCGTTTAACACCATCAGTAATGTGCTTGCTGGAAAGGGTAGCCCCAGATATATTTTGAATATCGCGATTAAGTTTGAGTGGATCATGTGCGGTTTTACCAACAAATTGTTGACGCCACTGCTGCTCAGCCACCTCGTAGCCGTAGGATTCACGATATTCTAAAATTTCAATTCCTTGAATAGTGCCAGTAGTAGTAATACCAACGGCGTAGCGAATCATTTCATGTTTACCGACGACTTCATCAATGATGAGGTAGTTACCAGATTGATCGCGCCAAATATGCTCCCCCCGAAAGGGGTAATGAACACCTGAGACCTTTTTCAAGCTAGCCTGTAAGGCTTGATCAATTAATATCGGCTGCAAAGTAAACTGGCTACTCGGAAATAATATTTTTTGTACCTCGTCTACGGATATATATATCTTGGCATGGGCGAGGCTAGCGCCACTAATAGCACTAGCTCCCGCTAAAAATACAATTGAACTCGGCTTCCAAAGCATCTGGTTTTTTAGCTAAAAGGAAAACCAATTTTGGCAATGATTTCATTTTTGCCATGGCTATCCCAGACATTACCCCCAGAGCACTCAGCAGTACCTTCGCCCATGCATTGCCCATCTAGTTGGTAGCGCCACGCGAGCGTTGCCCACCAATGCTTATCGGCATAGTGCAAATTAGGGCCAATAAAGTTGGCGGTTTGTACTTGGTTTTGCCAAAAATAACTGTTGTAATCGGTGTGATAACGATACTCGATGCCGCCAGACCATTTTGGCGCAAAGCGATAACTAGCGCCCAGCAAAATATCAATCATGGATTCAGGAATGGTTTCGCCAGTCGATTTCAGTTGCTCATTTTCTAAGATGAGGTTACCTGCCAAAATTAATCGATCATCAATAAAATTGGATTGGACTAACAGGCGCGACTCGAAAGCATTTTTTAATTTACCTAAAGTAGGCTCTAAATAAATACCGATGCCAATGGGCTGGGTAACTGGGTTAGTAATACGCCAAATACCTTCTAGCGAACCTCCGTCTAAACCCGTTTTTCCATAGCCATCGAATTCATTAGCGCTATCTGGCACGCCATAGCCAGAGGTGCATGAGACAGCATCACCGCAAACCTCTGGATTAATATAATTTTGCGCAGCGTCAACTGAATAGGCATTGAGATAAGCAGCAACTTGAATATCGTCTGTTAGACCGTATTCAAGCTCAGAACGCGAATACCAAAAATCGTATTTACCATTAGCTTGACCTGTAGTTAGTTGGAGGCGTTGCTCAAATTCAAAGCTGCCTTTGGGCTGTAAATCGAGGGTATAAATCCACCCAAATAAGCCTTCACCTGCGTTTACTAGACTACTAAGCACAA
>CANKKB010000156.1 GCA_947482555.1 Burkholderiaceae bacterium
AGCAATGCCTGACGTTATGGCTGTTGCGGAGTTGCCAGGGATGAAAACATATCGCTTTACTAATTGGATGGGCCTTTTTGCACCCTCTAAAACACCTTCTGACATTCTCAGTAAACTAGCAATAGCTACTGCCAAAATTGTACGAGAGCCATCAGTACGAGATAAATTACTTGCTCAAGGTGTTGAGCCTATCGGTAATTCACCAAAAGAATTTTCTGATTTTTTAAGGCAAGAATATATAACGTACTCAAAGATAGCCGTTGAGCGCAACATCAAAGCTAGCGACTAAAAATAGTCTAACCGTTACATAAAGTAACGCTCAAAAGACCGAGCCCCCACTATCGCTAGTGAGGGTTTTTATATTGGTGGGCCCACTAGGACTTGAACCTGGGAACAAAGAATTTTTGGAGCAACCAACTAACACTTCGTTGCTCCAAAGTACTTTTTAGAGGAACAAGCGTTACTTTAAGTAAAGTCTTTTTGGTGAACTACGGCTAACGACCTAAGGTGAATTCTCTTATCTCGGGGATTGATAATAGATTCCTATCTAGATTCCTCAATGGTTTGCCCATCTCGAATAGTGTAAATCCGCTTAAATAGAGGAATAATTTTTTCATCATGGGTAACCACAATAATTGCAGTTTGATATTGGCTAGCCATTTGATTTAAGATTCCCATAACCCCTAATGCTCTCTCGCTATCTAGAGGAGCTGTTGGTTCGTCGGCCAAAATGACGGGCGGTCTATTTGCTAATGCTCTCGCGATAGAAACTCGTTGCTGCTCTCCGCCGGATAATTCTGAAGGGTTGGCATTCGCCCGATGCACAACATCTAAAGCCTCTAGTAACTCCTTAGCGCGCGCTCTAGCAATGTTGTTAGGTACTCCTGCAAGCATGGGTAAAAGCGCCACATTATCCGTCACGTTCAGAAATGGAATTAAGTAAGGCGCTTGAAAAATAAAGCCAATTTTATCTCTTCTCAGAGCCCTTAAATCCTTAATCTTCCAACCATTCTCGTAGATGACTTCGCCGCCCAGAGTCATACGACCTGCCGTAGGCTCAATAACTGCCCCTAGACATTTCAGCAATGTACTTTTTCCAGATCCAGATGGTCCAATGAGCCCCACCACTTCGCCAGGAGCGATTTGCATATTGACATTTTTCAGGGCATCTACAGTGGCGTCGCCTTGCCCATAAGTTTTCCGAAGTCCTTCTAATTGAATGCTGTAAGTACTCATATCAGCCTCCAATCGCTTCGGCAGGGTCTACCAGCAAAGCAGCTCTAATCGCCAAGGTACTAGCTAGAGCGCATATGACCATTACTAAAATGAATCCGATGATTGCATCTACAGGCTCTAATAAAACATACTTTGGAAATAGCGGCGCCCAAAAAGTAGCAGAAGTTTTTCCCACAATAAAGCCAATTAACCCCAATCCAAGGGCTTGCTGCAAGATCATGCTGGCAATAGTACTGTTTTGAGTGCCAATCAATTTCAACACCGCAATCTCTCTTATCTTTCCTAGGGTCATGGTGTAGATAATGAAGGCCACAATGGCAGCGCTTACTACTGCCAAGATCACTAGAAACATGCCAATCTGTTTAGCAGAATTTGCGATCAACTTGGCAACTAAGATTTCTTCCATCTGCGCTCTTGTATACACCTCAAGATGCTTCCAGCGACGGATTAGTTTGGCTACTTCCTCTGGACTACTGCCAGCTTTGATTTGAACAAGGATGGCATTAACGCTGTGATTGGTAGATTGCGATGCCGTAATAGCATCCAATAAACCGGGAATGGGGCGATTCAAGCCGGGATTAGTTAAGTTTCTAGCACGATCGTTCAGAATCGCATCGTTGTCCTTTAGAAATTGCGCCTCTTGTGCATCTTTAATCGGAATGAATACCATCGGATCACCACCTGATGAAACCATGCGCCGAGTCAAACCCACTACCCGATACTGATGGCGCTTAATTTGAATGAGGTCGTTTAGCTCAAACCCCGTTTTAACATCCGCCAATGCTTCATAGTGTGATTGAACAATATGTCGACCAGAAATCAAATAAGCTGGCTCACCAAGCTGACCACTTTCTACGCCAACTACCATAACCCTAGTATCACTCTGCCCTTTGCGAACCTGCATTGTGAGATAGGTAATGTTAGCTGCGCGTGCAATGTCCGGCATCCCCAGTACACCTCTTACATAGTCATCTCGAATGCTGGATGCTTCAGCATAAGGACCTTGAGTATCTTTTTGTACTACCCAAAGGTCAGCACCACTATTGTTTAGTAGAGCCATGGCATCATCCACCATACCCCGATATACCCCTGCCATTGTTAAAGTAACGCCGATTAATAACCCAAGACCCAATCCGGTTAGAGCAAACTTACCCCAGGAATAAGCAATGTCACGGCCCGCTAGGCTAATCACGGCGATTTCTTTAGCAATGAATCGATCACCTTAATACGCTGGCCTGCTTTAATTTCAGTATCGCTATAGAGAACAACTTCATCACCACTTTTAAGTCCGCTCAAAATAACCACTTGACCATTTAAGCCGGCTTGTCCAATTTGCACCCGAGCAAAGTGAGGCCTGCCATCCTTGAGCACCCATACCCCAGTTTCATCACCCCTTTTCTTAATGCTTGCATTGGGTAAGCTAAGGCCATGTTCACTGGGCGCTAATTGCAATGTCACTTCTGCCATCTCTCCAATTGAGACAGTCTTGGGCATATCTATCATTTCAATTTGGGCGATGCGTTCTTCTGCAACGCTATCACTGAGTATCTCAACGCGAACCACTTTGCCAGAGATTGGGTGATGTGGATTAGAGCGCAATATCACACTTGCATCCAAACCAACTGCCAATCCCATTGATTTACCTTGGTCAAAACGTGTCTTGATCCATAGGCTTGTTGGGTCAATTAACTTTAAAACTGCCTGCCCAGCAATAACGGTTGAACCTGGCTCTGCATCCCTAGACGTAATGATGCCATCTACGGGTGCTCTCAACTTAATATTGAGCTCTTGATCTTTAAGTCCAGCCAAATCGGCGGTTGTTTTTTGGACAATCGCTTTTGCTGAATTAAGTTCCTGTGACTTTCCTTCTACGACAATTGGACTAATAAAATTCTTATTACCTAATTCAACATAACGCCTATGCGTTTCCGAAGCTAGTAGTAAACGTGCCTTTGCATCACTCACTTGTGCCTGCGCTGCAAGCATTTTTTGACTTAAATCAACAGAATCCATCTCGGCTAGTAATTGCCCCTTTTTAACCGAATTACCTACATCTACATATACATTTAAAACGCGTCCAGCAACCACTGGCCCCATCAAATAAGATCGTCTCGCTTCAACTGTTCCTACTCCAAATAGCGTAGGCGTAAGCGATTGGTCGCTAACTTTAATAGTCGTCACTTTAGCGGAAGCTAAAGGTCCGGAATTCAGAACAACCAATCCAAATACGAGCAATAAAAAGGTGAGCGTGAGACCGATCAGTAATTGACGACGCGTTACATCCCATTCATGTATTCGAAGTAGAAGCGAACTAAATAAATCTTTTAATTTAATGGTGCTATTCATATTTTTTGTGGACCATTAATGAACTTGAATGAAGGAAGTCTGTCCTTTGATCATGCTCCCTTTAATTGCCAAAGGAGTGATTAAATCAACTATTTTCTGGGCCATGAAGTCAATTAGCATTTAACGCCGCCTTTAGTCTTAGCCAAATACATTTCTTTCGCAACTGCACCATAGTCAACAAGCAATTCACCCCCCCCCATTGGCAGACAAATATCGAGCTATACATCAGAATTCTGAATAGCTACTTGGGCGTCCGCTAAGCTCACTTCATCAATCGCAGCTTTAGCTGCAGTGACTAGATCATGCGCTGTCTTCATTGATATCCTTTAAGATATTTTGCATATATACGTATGTACGCATGTATTGTTAACATAAGCTCTCCAAAAAACTTTAGGAAGCTAGAGCAATTTATCTCAACCGCAATTTCTTCCAGTATTCACTCCTAGCAATGTGTAAGCTGGGCAGAATTTAAATAACCCTGTTGCTAGCGGCACAATACCAATCCAACCCCAAACACCAACAGTTCCAGTTGCGGCTAGACCAAGCAATATTAGGCCAACCACTATACGTAAGATACGATCAATACCACCGACATTGCATTTCATATTAAGACCCCTTTTGGTTATTGCCTACAGTAATTTTGATAAAGCACCTTTATCACATCTAAGGCCGCGGGGTTAGAAAGCGAATAATATATTTGCTTTCCTTCTCTTCTGGTTTGGGCTAATCTTTCATTTCTCAAGATGGATAATTGCTGAGATA
>CANKKB010000157.1 GCA_947482555.1 Burkholderiaceae bacterium
AGGGGTTCCGGTAGCAATAATTTGTCCACCGCCTGCTCCGCCTTTAGGGCCTAAATCAATAATCCAATCGGCGGTTTTAATCACATCTAAATTGTGTTCAATTACGACAATGGTATTGCCCTGTTTTTTCAGGGTATGAATTACAGTCAGCAAAAGTTGGATGTCATGAAAATGAAGGCCAGTTGTAGGCTCATCTAAAATATAGAGTGTTCTACCGGTATCCCGCTTCGAAAGTTCAAGTGATAATTTCACGCGTTGCGCTTCTCCGCCAGATAACGTTGTCGCACTTTGTCCTAATTTCACATAGCCTAAACCAACATCGAGCAAGGTTTTTAATTTACGTTTAACTACGGGAACGGCAGAAAAAAATTCATGCGCCTGTTCGATCGTCATCGACAGCACTTCATGAATATTTTTACCCTTATAACGAATATCTAAGGTCTCACGGTTATAACGCTTGCTATGACAAACATCACAGGGCACATAGACGTCGGGTAAAAAATGCATTTCTACTTTTAAAACTCCATCGCCTTCACAGGTTTCACAGCGTCCACCTTTCACGTTAAAAGAAAAGCGGCCTGCTTCATAGCCGCGCTCACGGGCTGCAGGAACACCAGCAAATAATTCACGAATGGGGGTAAAAAGGCCGGTATAGGTTGCAGGGTTTGAACGCGGAGTTCGTCCAATGGGTGATTGATCGACGCTAATCACTTTATCAAAATGATCTAATCCTTCAATGCCATCATGTGCTGCTGGCTCTGTACTCGAACCATATAAATGTTGAGCTACTGCAAAGTGGAGGGTATCGTTAATCAGGGTTGATTTACCAGAGCCTGATACCCCAGTAACGCAAGTCATTAGCCCAACCGGAATGGCAGCATTTACTGACTGTAAATTATTGCCACGAGCACCTAAAATGGTGAGAAAGCGCTCGCCTACTGGAATGCGTTTATCTGGTACTTCGATGCGTTCACGCCCGGCTAAATAATCCCCGGTAAGCGAAGCTGGATTATTTTCAACTTCTGCGGGGGTGCCAATCGCTACCACCTGGCCACCATGGACTCCAGCACCCGGGCCAATATCAATAACGTAATCGGCGGAGCGAATCATATCCTCATCATGCTCAACTACTAAAACACTATTACCTAAATCGCGCAAGTGCTTGAGGGTAGCAATTAAGCGATCATTATCACGTTGATGTAATCCAATCGAGGGCTCATCTAATACATACATGACTCCAGTCAAGCCTGAGCCAATTTGTGAGGCCAAACGAATTCGCTGAGCCTCACCACCCGACAGCGTATCGGCACTGCGCTCGAGTGAAAGATAGTCGAGTCCCACATCATTTAAAAAACGTAAACGGGAGCCGATTTCTTTGACGATTTTATCGGCAATTTCTTTTTTTGCGCCCTTGAGTTCAAGGCTTTCAAAGTAGTCTTTGGCTTCTCGCAATGGCAGGGCGCTAATTTCATAAATTGCGCGCGCTTGTTGGCCATCGCCTACTTTTACAAAGCGGGCTTCGCGACGTAAACGGGTACCACTGCAATCTGGACAAGAGCGCATATTCTGATAGCGCGCAAGCTCTTCGCGCACAGTCATTGAATCGGTTTCGCGATAACGCCTTTCAAAATTTGCCACAATCCCTTCAAAGGCGTGTTCGCGCATACTCAGTTTGCCGCGTTCATTTAGATATTCAAACGGAATTTGAATTTCCCCCGAACCAAATAAAATCAGCTCTTGGGCTTTTTTGGGTAAATTTTCAAACGGTTTTTCAAGATCAAAGTTTGCATGCTTGGCGAGGGCTTGTAAGAGTTTAAAATAAAATTGATTACGTCGATCCCAGCCTTTAATTGCGCCCGATGCCAGCGATAAATCGGGATGCGCCACAATCCTTTTGGGATCAAAAAACGAAATATGTCCTAGACCATCGCAGGTGGGGCATGCGCCCATGGGATTATTAAAAGAGAATAAACGCGGCTCTAATTCTTGTAGGGAGTATGAGCAAATTGGACAGGCAAATTTACTAGAAAAAATAGTTGATTCACCTGTATCCATATTCACGACCATTGCTTTACCGTCAGCTAAGCGCAAAGCCGTTTCAAAAGATTCCGCTAGACGTTGTTGAATATCGGGGCGAACCTTAATTCGATCAACTACAACTTCAATTGAATGTTTGTCATTCTTTTTTAACTTAGGCAGCAAATCAACTTCAAAAATTTCTGCTTTTGCCGTATTCGTAGTGCCGCCGCCAGAGCGAACCCGAAAGCGCACAAAGCCTTGGGCCTGTAAATCTTGGAATAGATCAACAAATTCACCTTTGCGCTCACTCACAACTGGTGCCAAAATCATTAACTTAGTGTCTTCAGGCATAGCTAATACGGTATCAACCATTTGCGAAACACTTTGTGCGGCAAGCGCTAAATTGTGATCGGGACAATGGGGTGTGCCGGCACGCGCAAACAAGAGGCGGAGGTAATCATGAATTTCAGTTACGGTACCCACAGTAGAGCGCGGGTTGTGGCTAGTGGCTTTTTGTTCAATTGAAATTGCTGGTGATAAGCCCTCAATAACGTCAACATCTGGCTTTTCCATCAGCTGTAAAAATTGCCGCGCATAGGCCGATAGCGACTCTACATAACGGCGCTGACCTTCTGCGTATAGGGTATCAAATGCGAGTGAGCTCTTGCCTGAGCCAGATAAGCCGGTAAGCACTACCAATTTTTCTCTCGGTATATCAAGGTTGATATTTTTGAGGTTATGCGTGCGGGCGCCGCGGATCTTGATTTCAGTATTCATGTTTTTTTAGCGTAACTTGTTAATATAGCTCTTTCTCATGAATCCTTCAGAACTTCGCTCCACTCTCGCTTTAGCAGGCATTTTTGGCCTGCGGATGCTGGGCCTATTCCTAATCTTGCCGGTCTTTAGCCTTCATGCCCGCGATTTACCGGGGGGAGAACACGCCTTTTGGGTCGGCCTTTCTTTAGGCATGTTTAATATTGTGCAGGCTTTTTTTCACATTCCCTTGGGCGCTTTATCCGACCGCATTGGACGTAAGCCGGTGGTAGTTTGGGGTTTAGGCTTATTTGTAGTTGGGGCAATCATCGCTTCAAGTCATGATGATTTACTTTGGATTGGTATTGGTCGCGGCATTATGGGCGCTGGCGCCATTTCCGCGGCCATTTCCGCATGGGTAGCTGACCTTACCCGTGAGCAAGTGAGAACCGTGGCTATGGCGATCGTGGGGGGCAGCATCGCTTTATCTTTTGCATTATCGCTCGTCATTGCGGCACCCATTTATCGCCTCATCAATTTAAATGGCATGTTTATGCTCCTCGCAGTAATGGGTTTTATCGCCATTTTGGCAGCCATCTTCGTCGTACCAAGTACCCCCATCAAGCCGCCTTCTCAGCCAGTGTCCTTGATACAAATTTTTCTGCGACCTGAATTAGCACGACTCAATATCGGCGTATTTATTCTCAATGCGACTCAGGTGGCCATGTTTTTTGTTGTCCCCCGCCTCTTAGTGCAAGCCGGCTTTCCTTTAGCTGATCACTGGATAGTGTATTTGCCAGTAGTACTAATTTCTTTCATCTTAATCGCGCCTTTATTAATTTATGGAGAAAAGAAACAGTGTTTACGTATTTCAGTCTTGCTCAGCATTGGTTTCTTGCTGATCTCACAATTTATCTTTATTGAGGCTGTAACTGTCTTAATGATTGCGCTCGCTTTGCTCACTTATTTTGTTGGTTTTAATTTACTTGAAGCGCTACAGCCGGCGTTAGTATCTCGGTGGGCTAAAGAATCAAAAGGGGCTGCCTTGGGGATATACAACACAACCCAGTCGATTGGTTTATTTGCTGGTGCTGCCATTGGCGGATGGATAACTGAACACCATGGTGAGCATGCTGTTTTTATTTTGGGTGGAGCGCTCTTAATCGGCTGGCTTATAATTGCATGGTCGATGCAAGAGCCGCCTGCGAAACCTAAAAAGTCGCCTCTAGGCTCAGTCCCATCCAGTTCTTAAGCAGACATTTGCTGGTTTTACTATTGCCGTAGCGGTATACATTGATGTTAATTAAGCTGTACTTTTATAAATTCATTTTCTTCGGGAGACAACATGGCTTCGGTAAATAAAGTCATCATCGTGGGTAACGTTGGGCGCGATCCAGAAACACGTTACTTACCCAGTGGCGACGCTGTAACGAATATTTCAGTAGCAACTTCAGATCGCTACAAAGATAAACAAACCGG
>CANKKB010000158.1 GCA_947482555.1 Burkholderiaceae bacterium
ATTTCATTTGGCAATCCAAGCCTTTTGACTGGTATGGCAGAAACAATTTTTTCCAGTACGTCTTCACGAATGGCTTTCACCATATCAGTGGCAATATAACCTGGTGAAACCGTATTTACAGTGACGCCTTTATTCGCAACCTCTTGTGACAAGGCCATAGTAAAGCCATGCAAACCCGCTTTTGCAGTGGAGTAATTAGTTTGCCCAAACTGACCTTTTTGGCCATTTACCGAGGAGATATTAATAATCCGCCCCCAGTTTGCTTCTACCATGCCATCAATCACTTGCTTGGTAACGTTAAATAAGGAATTCAAATTGGTATCGATTACTGCCTTCCAATCATCGGGGCTCATTTTGCGAAAGACGGTATCGCGGGTAATCCCAGCATTATTGACCAGGATATCTACCCGACCGACATCGGCCTTGACCTTATCAAAAGCACTAACTGTACTAGTCCAGTCGGCCACATTCCCTTCAGAAGGAATAAAGTCATAGCCCAGAACTTTTTGCTCCCCAATCCAGCGGTCTTTGCGCGGAGAATTTGGGCCACAACCAGCAATTACCTTATAACCATCTTTAGCTAAGCGCTGACAAATAGCCGTTCCAATGCCGCCCATCCCACCTGTTACGTAAGCTATCTTTTGCGACATTACATCTCCTTAAAAATATATATTAAACAATTTAAATCAAAAAATTAAACTAATTTTTAAAACTATTATTTAAATTGACTTAAAGATTCAATTTAGCATAGCTTAAAAAAATGACTAATCAATTTCCTGCGCCTTTTCCATCACATATTTGCCTGGGGCATCCGTGAGTTTTTTATATTTAGCATTGCCAAATTGGGTGCTAGCAGGTTTACGCTCCCCTCCAAATTGGGCCAACCAGGCTGAAAAATCAGGCCACCAACTGCCCGGAATTTCTTTAGCGCCAGCTAGCCATGCTTCAGCAGTTTTAGGTAACTGACTATTTAAAAAATGGTAGCGTTTCTTTTTGGCCGGTGGGTTAATCACCCCCGCAATGTGCCCTGAGGCTCCCAAAACAAAACGATTTTTACCGCCAAGAATTTGCGTCGAACTATAGGCCGATTGCCACGGCACAATATGGTCTTCTTGGGACGCAAAAATATAGGCTGGGCACGTAATTTTGCCTAGATCAATTTTGGCGCCACATACCGTTAGTTTTCCAGGCTTAACCAACTCATTTTGTAAGTAAGTATGGCGTAAGTACCAGCTATACATTGGGCCCGGTAAATTCGTCGAATCCCCATTCCAATAGAGTAAATCAAATGGTGGAGGAGAATTCCCTTTTAAATAATTATCGACGACATAGTTCCAAACTAAATCGTTGGGCCGTAAAAATGAAAAGGTATTACCCAAATCCCGACCAGACAGTAAGCCGCCCTCTGGGCCGCCCATCGATTTTTCGCGCATTTCTACCATGCCTTCATCAATGAACACATCGAGAATGCCGGTATCAGCAAAGTCAAGCAAGGTGGTTAATAGCGTCACGCTAGCCACAGAATTTTCTTTGCGCGCCGCTAAAACAGCTAAAGCATTGCCAACTAAAGTGCCTCCAACACAAAATCCCAATACGTTAATTTGCTCACTTGCCCCAATTGTCTTAGTTACCTCAATGGCCTTAAGAACGCCTTTATCGATATAGTCATCCCAAGTGGTATGGCGCATGGAATCATCGGGATTTTTCCAAGAAACTAAGAAGACGGTATGGCCCTCACTAACTAAATACCGAACTACCGAGTTATCAGGCTGTAAATCTAAAATATAAAACTTATTAATACAGGGGGGCACCAACAAAAAAGGCCGCTCGAATACCGTTTCAGTTAGTGGCTTATATTGAATTAATTCAAATAGGTCGCAACGAAAAACTACTGCGCCTGCAGATTGGGCTAAATTTTTACCCACCTCAAAAGCAGCTTCATCGGTTTGCGAAACCTTACCTTTTTTTAAATCGGCAAGCAAATTTAAAATGCCATTTTGAATTGATTGGCCCTGCGTATTAATAATGTTTTCTAGTACTTCGGGATTCGTAGCAACAAAATTGGCTGGCGATAAAGCATCTATTAACTGCAAGGTTGCGAAATTAATTCTTTGTTTAGTTTTAGCATCGCTCTCAACTGCGTCAGCTAAAGCCAGTAGATGCTTTGAGTTGATCAAATACATTCCCACAATCGAACGGCTCCATCCCGATTCCCAGGCCTTTCCTTTAAAGCGGCGATCGCTAATCGGAAAAGCGGTTGGATCTGCAGTGAATTGACTCACTTCAGCGAAATAATTTTTTTGAATTTCAGTTAAACGCTCAGGCGGAATTAGGGCCATATGCTGAGGAGAAAGCGTGGGAGATTTTGCTGAATGGGCTGTTGCTAACATCGGTTTCCTAAGTCAATTTCTTATATATCTACTGCTTATTCTCAACGGAATATGGCTTAAGGGTTATCGGCACTAACCCTAGCTAGCGAATTTATATCCCAGTATCAATAAATTCAGGTTGTCTCCAGCCAGATTAGGGCAGCAAATCGGCCAGAAACCCCATCACGACGATGCGAAAAAAACTGCTCGCTTTGTGTAAAGGTACAAAACTCTCCGCCATAAATTGCCTGAATTCCGGCATTTTTTAGACGTGAACGGGCCAACTGATACAAATTGGCCCGGTATTTCTGAGGTTTGCCGGGAATAGCTTGAAAGCTATCCAAAGAGAAAATTGCCCCCGTAAATCGAGCAGCATCAATAAATTGCTCGCGCACTTCATTGCCAACCTCAAAACAATTAGGGCCAATCGCAGGGCCAAGCCAAACTAAAATATCTTCCCTAGCTAAGGTTTGACCTAGCGCCAGCGACTTTTCACACAGTGCCTGCACCGTATTTTCTAATACCCCAGCACATAAGCCCCGCCAGCCGGCGTGAGCAACCCCGACCAAATTACCCGTACGATTACAAAAAAAGACCGGCATGCAGTCGGCAGTTAAAACAGTAATAACCTGTTTCCGCTCTGCGCTAATCGCAGCATCTGCTTGGAAATCTTCGCCCGAATGCCAGACCCGCGTGCCATGTACTTGTTGGAGCCAAATGGGTTCATTAGGCAGTAATTGACGTAAACGAGCCCGGTTTTCACTGACCTTGCCAGGCGCATCGCCAACGTGCATACCTAAGTTCAGCGAATCATATGGTGCTGCACTAACTCCGCCTGTACGCGTCGTTACCAAGGCGCGTATCGAAGCCGGTGCCGGCCAATTGGGCACCAATACCGGTAGCGGCTCTAAAAGTAGCTTGGCGGTCATTTACTTAAGCTTCCTAAGGTGTCAGTTGGTAACGTGCTGGCATCAATTTGCACAAGCTGCAATAAGGTCATGAAGTCACTCGGTGGCGCCTGAAACCAATTACAGAGCTGCTCTGTTTGTGGATGCTGTAACCCAAGGGCAAAAGCATGTAAGGCCTGTCGATGAAAAGCCAATTCTTTAGCAAAATGGGGAACTTGTTTGCGATATATGGGGTCGCCCAATAAGGGTAAGCCCATAGATTCTAGGTGGACGCGAATTTGGTGGGTGCGCCCGGTCTCTAGTCGGCACTCAAGCAAAGAAACAGGCTTACCCATAAAAACGCCCTGTGCCAAGCGTCGAAAATGCGTTAAGGCTGCTTTGCCTTGATCTTTGTTAACAACGGCCATCCGTAAACGATCCCGATTATCGCGGGCAATGGGTGTGGCAATTTTGCCCAAGGATGGCGCTGCCCCCCAAACTAAAGCCAAATAGTGGCGATTGACTAAATGGGCTTGTAGTTGCCTAACCAAGGCAGTTTGCGCGATAGCAGTGCGGGCAACTACCATTAAACCTGAAGTGTCTTTATCTAAGCGATGCACAATCCCGGCACGGGGTAAATTAGCCAGCTCGGGAAAATGAAAAAGCAAACCGTTCAGCAACGTGCCAGACCAATTACCTGCCGCAGGATGCACTACTAAACCAGCTGGCTTATTAATAACAATGAGGTTCTCATCCACTGCATGAACTTCGAGTGGCAGGTTTTCTGCCGCAAATGCATGTTGTTCAGGCATCTCTTGGGGAAAAACGCGCACACTCTCGCCGCCCTTCAATAAATACCGCGCTTTACGCACCTCTCCATCCACCGTTACCGCACCAGCCTCAACCCAAGTTTGTAAGCGGCTACGCGAATAATCGGGCAAGGTGATAGCCAGCATTTTGTCAAGGCGGGCGCCTGCACTGTCCCAAGGA
>CANKKB010000159.1 GCA_947482555.1 Burkholderiaceae bacterium
CTGCCAGGACAAGCGTGTTGTTCGACGCCTTTGAGGTCAATTTCACTTAAGCGTCCAGAGGTAAATTCACCCACCGCTTCAAATGCAGAAACAATATTGAGCTCTTTGCCTTTGTAGTGGCCTGGTTTAATCGTGCCGCCGTAGACGTAAATACCGGGTACATTGGTGCGTGCTAAGGCCATCATGCCGCCCGGCATATTTTTATCGCATCCACCGATTACAACGACCCCGTCTTGCCACAAGCCGTTGACACAGGTTTCAATGCTGTCGGCAATAACTTCGCGTGAGACGAGGGAATATTTCATCCCTTCAGTACCCATGCCAATACCATCAGAAACAGTAGGGGTACCAAATACTTGGGCTTTAGCGCCGGCTTCCTCAAGGGCTGTAATCGCCGCATCGGCTAATTTCTGCAGGCCACTATTGCATGGGGTAATAGTCGAATGGCCATTGGCTACGCCGACCATGGGTTTGACAAAGTCTGGCTCTTGATAGCCCATGGCGTAGTACATTGACCTGTTAGGCGCGCGGGCAACGCCCTCCGTAACCATTCGTGAACGCGAATTGAGGCGGTGTGGGGTGCCAACGCCCTTAGGATCGACAGGATTTTTATTTGCCATATAATTTCTCCAAAATATGTACTTTAGACATGCAAAAAATGACTAAAGTAAGACTTTACAAGATTTATGCAGGGATTACCTCTAGGGCTACTATCTTTTCGATATTATTATTGCTTCAATAATCGTCTAATCATGAGCAAAAATAAGATTTCTACGATTCGTTGTTTGGCGTTTGTTGATGCCAGGCAAAGGCTTGGGCTAAGCACGGAAGCATTGGCGCTTAATGCCTGTCTCTCAAAAAAGCAAATTGAGCAAATTGAGAGTGGCGAGCAAAGTGCATTTTATTCAGCCGCATTAAAACTACGCTCGGCCCAAAAAGTTGCGAAAATTTTGGGCCTAGAGGAAGCTGATTATCTTGAGATAGAAATTGAAGCCCCTCTACTCTCAGCCGATGCATCCATAGCAGAACCAGAACCAGAACCAGAACCAATACCAGCACCCAAGCCTGCACCAGTCTTAGAAATGGAAAAGTTACCAGTGCCGATTTTAAAATCGAAGCCTGCACCCGCCGATCTACAAATAAAAGATAAGCAGAGAAAATTATTTTTGTATGCTAGCGTTGCCGCAGCTTTTGTTTTTGCGATTATTCATTTTGGTAACGACGTAGTAACAGTATCTGCACCTGTTCCTGCGGCACCACTAATTGCCGCACCCGCATTACTTAAAGAAGAGCTTACTCCTACACCTGAGCCAACGCCAGTTGCCATGATTGAGCCTAACGCTAAACCTGCTACGGTCATTAGTGATGTGGCTTGCCCCAAACCAGAAAATAATCCGGTAATGTATAAAACCAGTTCGCCTAGCAAGGCAGGCGATATGGTCTATGTACAAAGCTTAAGTCAGCAGGTCGTTTGCGTAATTGATGCGGCTGGCAAAGAACAAAGCAAGATGCTCGAGGCAGGTACCTCTTATTCGTTTTATGGCGCGCCACCATTCAAACTATTGACGGCGAACTTAGCGCAAACCGAGATTTTTTTTCAAGGTCTGCGAGTGAGACCTAGTAACCCTGAAGCGAAAACACTAATTTTAGAAGAGACGAAGCTTTAAATTGCCGATTCGTTAACTTCACCGGTGCGAATACGAATGACTTGCTCAACTGAGGTGACAAAAATTTTGCCATCACCAATTTTGCCAGTATGTGCTGCTTTCGTAATCGCCTCGATAACGCGCTCGACTGAATCATCTGCTACGACGACTTCTACTTTTACCTTTGGTAAAAAGTCGACCACATATTCTGCGCCACGATACAGTTCAGTATGGCCTTTTTGACGGCCAAATCCTTTAACTTCGGTAACAGTTAAGCCAGTAACGCCAACGTCTGCCATGGCTTCGCGCACTTCATCCAGCTTAAACGGTTTTATGATAGATGTAATCAACTTCATCTAATTCTCCTCAATAGATTTGATAATAATACCCTTAGATCCAAGAACTTAGGCGCGAAACGCCGAAGTTATGGGATAACGCCAATCACGACCAAAGGCGCGGTTGGTTATACGCACGCCTGGAGGGGCTTGGCGCCGCTTGTATTCATTGAGTTTGATGAGACGTGTGACCTTTTCAACACTTGCAGCATCAAAACCCGCAGCAACGATCTCGGCAAGTGATTGATTTTGTTCCATGTAACGTTCTAAAATAGCGTCGAGCACTTCGTAACTGGGCAAGCTATCCTGATCAGTTTGGTTATCGCGTAATTCAGCTGATGGTGCCCGCGTAAGAATTCGTTCAGGAATAATTGGAGCAAGTTGATTGCGATAATGGCAAAGCCGATAGACTAAGGTTTTAGCAATATCTTTAATCACCGCAAAGCCGCCGGCCATATCGCCATAAAGCGTGCAATAACCGACTGCCATCTCACTTTTATTGCCCGTAGTTAAAACTAAACGGCCCGTTTTATTCGAGAGCGCCATCAATAATGTGCCACGCACCCGCGCTTGAATATTTTCTTCTGTCGTATCGGGTGCTAAACCAGTAAATTGATCTGCTAAGGCTGCTTCTAATGCAGCTACTGGCTTACTAATAGGAATTTCATCGTATTGCACGCCGACATTGTCAGCGAGTTCGCGTGCATCTAACCATGAAATATCAGCCGTATAGGGCGATGGCATCATCACCGCACGGACTTGATCAGCACCCAGAGCATCCACGGCAATTGCCAGAACCAGTGCTGAATCGACGCCGCCAGAAAGGCCGATGATCACACCAGAAAAATGATTTTTTTGCACGTAATCGCGTACACCCATCACCAGGGCCGCATACACTTGGGCTTCTATTGAATTCGTGTTTTCGGCATTAGTAGCAAGCGCAGTCACTTCACCTTCTGGTTCTCCAAGTGCAGTGAGGTTGACTAGCCCCAGGCCGGTTTCAAATTGGGGCATCGTAAAGACAGTTTGACCGTGGGAATTCATCACAAAAGAGCCCCCATCAAATACCAATTCATCTTGGCCGCCCACCATATTGACGTATGCCAAGGGCAGCTTGGTAAGACTTACTTGCTCCCGCAATACTGTCAGGCGCAAGGTATTTTTTTCAAGGTGGTAGGGTGATGCATTTAAGACAGTCAATAAGCGCGCCCCCGCATTTTTGGCTTGGAGAGCGGGGCCCTCATGCCACGCATCTTCACATAAGAGTAGGCCAATCGGTAAGCCATCGACCTCAAAGATGCAAGGCCTATTTCCGGGGACAAAGTAACGCATCTCATCAAATACTTCATGATTCGGCAATTGTTGTTTAGCGTAGCAAGCGATGACTTTACCGTCGCGCAAGACAGAGGCACAATTTTGCAGGCCTGCTGGAGAACGCTGGGGATGCCCAACTACAACAGAGAGCTTTGGGTAAGCTGCCAGGGCTTTGCCGAGCTCAGCTAGGATATTTTCTGCCGCGGTAATAAATGCTGGTCGTAGCAAAAGATCTTCTGGTGGATAGCCAGTTAAGGCTAACTCTGGCGTGAGCAGTAGTTTGGCGCCTGCTGCGTGGGCAGCACGCGCTGCACTGGCAATTAAGGCTGCATTACCCTCTAAATCGCCTAATTTAGGGTTTAGTTGCGCTAATGCAAGTTTGATCAAACCCTTTTTTCCTCTTGGTAACGTTTAACCCCTGCCAGAATCTCTTGGTGGGCTTCGGCTACGCCGCCCCAGCCACTAACTTTGACCCATTTACCAACTTCGAGGTCTTTGTAATGTTCAAAAAAGTGCTTAATTTGATTCAGGCGCAAGGGATTCATATCTTCCGGCTTCTGCCAGTGGGTATAAATCGACAGAATGCGGTCTTCTGGCACGGCTAGCAGCTTAGCGTCATGCCCGGCCTCATCTTCCATCTGCAGGAGACCGATAGCCCTACAGCTTACAACCACCCCAGGAATCAGTGGGAAAGGGGTGATTACCAGCACATCCACGGGGTCGCCATCGCCAGCGATAGTTTGGGGAATATAGCCATAGTTACAGGGGTAATGCATCGCAGTGCCCATAAAACGGTCGACAAAAATAGCTCCCGTTTCCTTATCTACCTCATATTTAATGGGGTCGGCGTTCATCGGAATTTCAATAATCACATTGAAGTTGGTGGGTGAATTTTTGCCTGGGGTGACATTATCAAGACTCATGAGGGTTTTTCCGGAAAAAATTAGTGGA
>CANKKB010000160.1 GCA_947482555.1 Burkholderiaceae bacterium
TAACTTGCCACAATATACTGTGTTTATGAGCTCATCTAAAAATTCCCTTGCCAATAAAGCCCAAGCCTGGTCAGGACGGTTTACAGAACCCGTTGATGCGCTGGTGCAACGCTATACCGCCTCGATTGGCTTTGACCACCGCCTTGCACAAGTAGATATCACGGCATCCTTAGCGCATGCCGCTATGTTGGCTCAACAAAAGATTATTAGCACAGCAGACCTGGCGGCTATTGAAGTGGGTATGGCCCAGATTCGTAGTGAAATTGCCGCAGGTCAATTTCAGTGGCAACTGGCTTTGGAAGATGTGCATTTGAATATCGAAGCCCGTCTGATCGAGTTAGCTGGCGATGCTGGAAAACGACTCCATACCGGACGCTCACGTAACGATCAAGTAGCGACCGATTTGCGGCTCTTTTTGCGTGCCAGTATTGATGACACGGCTGAGGCACTGACTCAACTGCGTACCGCTTTTCTCAATTTAGCCGAGCAACATGCTGTAGTCATCATGCCCGGTCATACGCACTTACAAGTGGCGCAGCCGGTTACCTTTGGTCATCACATGCTGGCTTACTATGAAATGTTTAGTCGCGATGCGAGTCGGCTGGCCGATTGCCGTAAACGCCTCAATCAATTACCGCTGGGTGCTGCAGCTTTAGCGGGCACTAGCTATCCGATTGATCGTCTGCAAGTGGCAAAAGCGCTTGGTTTTGATGGTCTTTGCCGCAATTCTTTAGACGCAGTATCTGATCGTGATTTTGCAATTGAGTTTTGCGCAGTCGCTGCCACTTGCATGATGCACATTTCGCGCTTCGCCGAAGAGCTAGTACTCTGGTTAAGCCCGCGCTTTGGCTTCATTGATCTTCCTGATCGCTTTTGTACTGGCAGCTCAATCATGCCGCAAAAGAAAAATCCTGATGTACCTGAATTAGCACGCGGCAAAACAGGTCGGGTTTATGGTGATCTCATCGCCCTATTAACCCTGATGAAAAGCCAACCCCTAGCCTATAACAAAGATAATCAGGAAGATAAAGAGCCACTCTTTGATGCCGCAGATACATTGCTCGATACACTGCGTATTTTTGCTGATCTAGTGCCACATATTCTGGTGAATGCGCCAGTGATGTTAGCGGCAGCTGAACAAGGGTTTTCTACGGCAACCGATCTAGCCGATTATTTAGTTAAAAAGGGTTTGCCATTTCGTGATGCGCATGAGGCGGTAGCCCTTGCGGTGAAGACTTGCGTTAATCGGTCGTGTGCTCTTGACGAGCTTACATTAGCTGAATTACAAAGCGCCTGCGGCTTACAGGGGCAGGCTGATTTATTGACTGAAGATGTATTTGCTTTATTGCAAGTGCAAGGTTCTGTTGAGGCTCGCTCTCATCTCGGCGGTACTGCGCCAAAACAAGTGCTTGCCGCTATTAAGCAAGCGCGATCTGACTTAGCAAGCTAACTTAGCTTAGTTGTTTTACGGCGGTGGTTTTTACGCAGTCAACGAAGTATTCGCTCTGTCCATCGACTTCGCGTTTTACTAAGCCATGCACATCGGTCTCAAAACCTGGGAAGCGCTGATTAAAGTCACGGGCAAATTTGAGGTAATCAACAATGCGGCGATTAAACCGCTCCCCTGGAATTAAGAGGGGTATGCCTGGCGGATAAGGTGTCACCAACATGGCGGTAACGCGCCCCTCTAAATCATCAATTGATACCCGATCCACTTCCTTATGCGCCATCTTGGCCCATGCCTCAGCAGGCACCATCGCTGGCACCATATCCGAGGTATACATTTCCGTTGTCATCCTTGCAACATCATGGCTTTTATAAAAATCATGAATTTGCGCAGAAATTTCTTTTAAGCCAATGCGCTCATATAGTGGATATTTGGCAACGAACTCAGGCAAGACTTTCCATAAGGGCTGATTTTTTTCAAAATGATCTTTAAATTGTTGCAGTTCTGTAACGAGGGTATTCCAGCGGCCCTTCGTAATACCAATCGTAAACATAATGAAGAAAGAATAGAGCCCGCACTTCTCCACAATCACCCCGTGTTCAGCCAAATATTTGGTGACAATGGCAGCCGGAATGCCCATTTCTCCAAACACCCCTTCGATATTTAAGCCGGGAGTTACTACTGTGGCTTTAATTGGATCGAGCATATTGAAGTCGGGCGCCAAATTACCAAAGTCATGCCACTGCGCATTGGGCTTCAAGATCCAATCAGTGCGCTCACCAATGCCTTCTTCCGCAATTTGGTCTGGGCCCCACACCTGAAACCACCAGTCTGCGCCAAATTTTGCATCTACTTCACGCATAGCACGGCGGAAGTCCATTGCTTCTGCAATCGACTCCTCAACTAAGGTTGTGCCGCCAGGCGATTCCATCATTGCTGCTGAGACATCACAAGAAGCAATGATGGCGTACTGTGGGCTAGTTGAGGTATGCATTAAATAAGCCTCATTAAAAGACTCGCGATCTAACTTCCGCTCTTCTGCATCTTGCACTAAGACTTGCGATGCTTGCGATAATCCTGCCAACAATTTATGGGTTGATTGCGTAGAAAACAGCAAGCTCTTTTTCGGTCGCGGTTGATCATCGCCTACAGCATGCATATTTTTATAGAAGGGATGAAAAGCAGCGTGCGGCAACCAAGCTTCATCAAAATGTAGAGAATCGACTTTGCCATCGAGCATGGCTTTAATCATCTCAACGTTATAAATAATGCCGTCGTAGGTACTTTGCGTTAAGGTCATTACGCGGGGCACCACATTCTTATCTTTAATGAATGGGTTAGCATCAATTTTCTTTTTAATATTGACCCACTCAAACTCTTCTTTAGGAATGGGGCCAATGATGCCCAAATGATTGCGGGTAGGCATTAAGAAAACAGGTATCGCTCCCATCATCGTAATTGCATGAATAACCGACTTATGGCAATTGCGATCAACTAGTACGACATCGCCAGGTGCAACCGTAGAATGCCAAACAATTTTGTTGGATGTTGAAGTGCCATTAGTTACAAAAAATAAATGATCGGCACCAAAAATACGGGCTGCATTGCGTTCACTAGCCAACACAGGCCCCGTATGATCTAACAATTGACCAAGTTCTTCTACGGCATTGCAGACGTCGGCCCGCAACATATTTTCACCAAAGAATTGGTGGAACATGCGTCCAACTGGACTTTTGAGAAAAGCAACGCCACCAGAATGGCCAGGGCAATGCCAAGAATAAGAGCCTTCTGAGGCGTAATGGGTTAGCGCCTTAAAGAACGGTGGCGATAGTGAATCGAGGTAGACCTTGGCTTCACGAATAATATGCCGCGCCACAAACTCAGGGGTATCTTCATTCATATGAATGAAACCATGCAATTCTCGTAAGATGTCATTTGGCATATGGCGCGAAGTGCGGGTCTCGCCATACAAGAAAATTGGAATATCTTCGTTGCGTTTACGTACCTCGACAATAAAGGCGCGCAAATTATTTAACGCCGGCAATTCATTGCTCTCGGAGTCAGTTAAAAACTCTTCATCGTCAATCGACAAAATAAAACAGGAGGCCCGCGATGCTTGCTGGGCAAATGAAGTTAAATCGCCATAGCTGGTCAGGCCAATCACTTCGATGCCTTCACCCTCAATTGCTTCAGCTAGATCGCGAATGCCAGAACCGGAGATATTTTCGGAACGAAAGTCTTCGTCAATAATAATAATTGGAAAGCGAAATTTCATGGCGACTTTCTAATGCGTTGTTAAGACTGCTTAGGCTTAGTTAGGCTTTAGGCAAGGTTACGCCCTGCTGACCCTGATATTTACCGCCCCGATCTTTATACGAAGTTTCGCAAACCTCATCGCTCTCGAAAAAGAGCACTTGAGCACAACCTTCGCCAGCATAGATTTTTGCTGGCAACGGTGTCGTATTAGAAAATTCCAGCGTGACATAACCCTCCCACTCTGGCTCAAATGGCGTGACATTAACAATGATGCCGCAGCGTGCGTAAGTACTTTTTCCTACGCAAATAGTTAACACGCTGCGCGGTATTTTGAAATACTCAACGGTGCGTGCCAAGGCAAATGAATTTGGCGGAATGATGCAAACGTCGCCATTAAAATCGACAAATGATTTTTCATCAAACTGTTTTGGATCAACAATCGTACTGTTGATGTTGGTAAAAATCTTAAATTCATTTGCGCAACGAATATCGTAGCCATAGCTTGAAGTGCCATA
>CANKKB010000161.1 GCA_947482555.1 Burkholderiaceae bacterium
TCGAACAGACCACCTACTGATTACAAATCAGTTGCTCTACCAGATGAGCTAATGGGGCATGCAGCTATTTTAAACTACTTATGTGCTACCAAGGGCGAGCGCCAACGGAGCACCATACGCTTAAAATCTTCCTTCCAAATGCCTAAACGTGAAAGCTCGTAGTCTTCACCAGTTGAACCAGCAAAACCTGCTAAAGCCGGCCAAATTGGCAATATAAATCCTTGTAGTTTTTTTTCTAAAACGATTTTTTTAAAGCATTGTTCAATCGTCTGCCGCAGAGGATCGTTAACCTGTAAATAGGCTTGCGCGAAAGTTTCGCGATAAAACGCCTTATCAACGATAAAAAAACGAGTATCAATATGATTTAACGTGTAAGGCTTAAATTTCGTCACATTCGAAAAATCAGCATTACAAATAAATCTGCCATTCCAATACCGTAGGCAAGCTGAAAAGTTTTTTATCCACACTTTTGAGGTGCATTTAATAAAAAAACTAGCTGCCTGCAAGTGCTTAGAATGATCTAACGCATAGTTAATGATTTCACCTTCACCATACCCTTTGCCAAGCTTAGCAACCAGAACGGCATCATTTTGAAAATAGAGGCATTCAATTTTCGCTTGGGGGAAATGGGTTTGCATGATGGTAGATAGGTCAAAATTAGAGCCGTCACAAATCACCATTTGAATCTCTGGCTCAAGCTCTAGCCATTTACCAATCGCAACTAAAGTAAGTCGTAAGCGCTCATCGGGATCGCCAATAACGGGTTGCTGATCAGCAATCGTAATTGCTGAAGTAATTAATAAAGGTGGCAGCTGCATCTGCATATCCATGCTCATTAGACATTACTTAACAATTTTTAAGCTTGGTCGACTAGGCGTAGTTTGCTTACTTTTGCTGGCAGCATCCTTAGTAGCATCTAGTGTGATTGCTTCAAAAGGAAAGGACATCCCTTGACCATTTTCGCGCGCATAAATTGCTAAGACATGTGAAATGGGTACAAAGACTTTTTTCGGTACGCCACTAAAGCGGGCCTGGAAGCTAATCCAATCATTTTCAAGCTGTAATTCATGGCATGCTTCAGTTGAGAGATTTAAAACAATCTCATCATTTTTAACAAACTCCATTGGCACTTCAACCTGCTGATCTACAAAAACTGCAATGAATGGGGTAAAACCAAAATCGCTACACCACTGATGTAGTGCGCGAATTAAATAGGGTTTGGTACTAGGGGTATGATCGGCCATATGTTCGATGGGTGCAAAACCCCTAGTTTAGATCTGAGTCTGATACTACTTAGCGACGCATGACTTTTTCGGAAGGAGTTAAAGCCTCAATATAAGCTGGGCGACTGAAAATACGTTCGGCATACTTAAGCAAAGGCGCAGCGTTACGCGATAAATCAATACCATAGTGCTCAAGACGCCACAACAGCGGCGCGATAGCTACGTCAAGCATGGAAAAATCATCGCCTAACATGTACTTATTTTTGATAAAGATTGGGGCTAACTGCGTTAAGCGATCACGTATTGCCAGGCGGGCTTTATCGTGTAACTTTTCTGCAGCCTTCCCTTTTTCATTTTCCAAACCAATAACATGAATAAATAACTCTTTTTCAAAATTAAATAGGAATAGCCGCGCGCGCGCACGTGCAACAGGGTCGGGTGGCATTAATTGGGGGTGTGGAAAACGCTCATCGATATACTCATTAATGATGTTAGATTCATACAAAATCAAATCCCGTTCAACCAAAATGGGTACCTGCGCGTAAGGGTTCATAACTGAGATATCTTCGGGTTTGTTGAACAAATCAACATCGCGAATCTCAAAATCCATGCCTTTTTCGAATAACACCAGGCGGCAGCGTTGCGAGAATGGGCAGTTTGTGCCCGAGTACAACACCATCATATGCAAATATCCTTAAAAAATAACTTAGTGAATGTTTTTCCAATAGGCCTTATTCAGGCGCCATGCCAATACAGCAAATAGCGCCAAAAATAAGACTACCAAGACACCCAGACGCTTACGCTCTAGTTGTACAGGTTCCGCCATCCAAGACATGAATGCGACTAAGTCTGCCACATTATCGTCGTATTCTGCAGTTTTCATCGTTCCGGGGGTTATTTGCTCAAAGCCAAGGAACTTTTTTTCCGTTCTTGCGGGGTCGTGCGGGTCTTTGATTTCGGTAAATTTAGCCCCCCGTTCGCCCTGCAATTGCCATAGCGCATGCGGCATTCCCACATTGGGGTAGACCAAATTATTCCACCCCGTTGGGGTTGAATCATCTTTATAAAAGGTCCGTAAATAGGTATAAATCCAATCTGTTCCCCGGGCTCGTGCTTCTACCGATAAATCGGGCGGTGCTTTACCAAACCACTCTTTAGCATCAGTCGGAGACATAGAGATGGTCATTAAGTCGCCCAATTTGGCGCCATTTAAAATTAAATTATCTTTAATTTGCTGATCAGTTAGGCCAATATCGCGCAAGCTACTATAGCGAACCGCTTCAGCCGAATGACAACCAGCGCAATAGTTGACATAAAGCTTGGCGCCGTTTTGTAGTGAGGCATGATTACTCACTCTCTGGGGTGCGGCATCTAGAGGAAAACCTGCTTCATTAGCGCTAACTTCTGCGGCCAATAAAAAACTACAGGCTGCTATCAAAGCACTAGTTCGGCAAATGGTGTTGAAGATTGACAGAATCGATTGCATACTAGTTCCTAATTTTTCTTTGTAGTCCAAATCAATGAGGCTGGAAAGTGACGCGGCTTGGAACGGGCTTGAACTCGCCAAGCTGGCTCCAAAAAGGCATTGCCAAGAAAAAACCCAAATAGTAAATGGTGCAAATCTGTGAAATCTTTTCAAACACAGGAGATGGCGGCTGAATACCCAAGTAGCCCAAAATAATAAAACTCACCACAAATACACCGTAAATATATTTGTGAAAATCGGGGCGATATCGAATTGATTTCACTTTAGAGTGGTCTAACCAAGGCAAGAAAAAAAGAATCACAACTGATCCACCCATGATGACGACGCCCCAAAATTTGGCATCAAGGAAATAAAAGCCAACCGCCAGTGCTGCCAGTACCAAAGCACAGCCCACTTTCACTGTAAATGCCTTCGCGCGCAACGCTGCCATTCCTAAAATCACCGCAAAAAAGATCCATAAAGGAATTAAGAAGCTAGTCGTAGTGGCACGCAACATCGAGTAGAAAGGCGTGAAATACCAAACTGGGGCAATGTGTGTTGGGGTTTGAAATGGATTTGCGGGGATAAAATTATTTGCTTCGATAAAGTAGCCGCCCATCTCGGGAGCAAAAAAGATAATTAACGCAAAGATAATTAAAAATATACTTAGCGCCATCACATCATGCACAGTATAAAAAGGATGAAAAGGCACGCCATCAACGGGATGTCCCTCTGCATCGAGTGTTTCTTTAATTTCGACGCCATCAGGATTATTTGAGCCCACTTCATGCAAAGCCACAATGTGTGCGGCGACTAACCCAACCAATACTAATGGAATAGCAATGACGTGAAAAGCAAAAAAGCGATTTAAGGTTGCATCGCCCACTACATAATCACCCCGCAACCATAATGACAGGTCTGGACCAATCAGGGGAATCGCTGAGAATAAGTTGACGATTACTTGCGCGCCCCAATACGACATTTGGCCCCAAGGCAAGAGGTAGCCAAAAAAGGCTTCGCCCATTAAACATAAAAAGATAGCAGAACCAAAAATCCAAATTAGTTCCCGTGGCTTACGATAAGAACCGTAAATCATCCCGCGGAACATATGCAAGTAAACCACGATGAAAAACATCGAGGCGCCTGTTGAATGCATGTAACGAATTAACCAACCAAAGGGTACTTCACGCATGATGTATTCAACCGACTGGAATGCTTTAGCTGCATCGGGCTTGTAATTCATCGTTAAGAAAATGCCAGTAATGATTTGATTGGCTAAAACAACGATTGAAAGGGCGCCAAAGACATACCAAAAATTCAGGTTTTTAGGGGCATAGTAACCCGTAAGGTGAGCCTTAATGGTTGACGATAAAGGAAAACGTGAATCAACCCAAGCCAGCAATTTTTGCGCTACTGGCGCATTGTCTGGGACTTTTATTTCATGGAATGCCATGTATTTCTCCTGAGCTTTCTAGTTAGGCTTTTGCATCGTCACCAATTAA
>CANKKB010000162.1 GCA_947482555.1 Burkholderiaceae bacterium
AAGCGATTAACAAAGATGCTCGCTACGACAGGGTCACCATATTGCCGAGCTAAGCGCATTAAAGAGAGGTGCCCTTCATGTAAGTTACCCATCGTGGGTACAAAAGAAGCGCGATTTTGGCCACGCAACTGCGCGCGCAGCTCTTGTATATCGCTAATAATTTTCATGTATTTGGCGAATAGGCCAAGCGCACATAAATTGGGGCATAGGGCTCTGCTTGGGTGATTTCGATTAAGGCTTCACGCGAGAGCTCTAACATGGCAATAAAATTAACGATAATAACTGCCACCCCCATGCCAGTAGCAATAGCCTCGTCAAATAATTCACTAAATTCAACGAAGCGGGTATTTTGTAGGCGGCGCAAAATACGGGTCATAAAATCGCGTACCGATAATTCTTCACGCGTAATGGTGTGATGGGCATTGAGATTGGCACGATGTATAACGTCACGCCAAGCTGTCTGTAAGTCACCAATATTCACATCAGGCCAAACGACGGCCACCGTAGTATCGATGTGGCCATGGGCAATTTGAAAGTCTCGACCTTGTTGCGGCATACGCTCTAATTCTTGCGCAGCTAATTTCATTCGTTCGTACTCTAATAAGCGTCGTACTAATTCAGCGCGCGGATCTTCAACCTCTTCATCGCTATCCGCTTTTTTCATCGGCAAGAGCATGCGTGATTTAATTTCGATGAGCATTGCCGCCATTAATAAGTATTCGGCAGCAAGCTCTAAATTGATGTGACGAATTTGATCAATGTATATGAGGTACTGTTTAGTCACCTCTGCCATTGGAATATCGAGCACATTGAAATTTTGTTTGCGAATCAGATATAGCAATAAATCCAGCGGCCCCTCGAAGGCTTCTAAAAAAACTTCTAAGGCATCGGGCGGAATATAAAGATCAGTAGGGAGCTGGAAAAGGGGCTCGCCATATAACTTAGCAAATGCTTCCGACATTCCATCGGTGACTGATGGCGTACTGTCGTTTTCGCTAGCGATTGAATCAATCATTCGAGTAGACGTAAGCGCGTTGCCTTATTTTTGCCTCTAGGCCGCGGCGCTGATCTTCTGCGCTGATGGGTTTTTTATCCCAAAGTAAGGCTCGACCCTCTTGCTGGCCTGCCTCTAAATTTGGATGATCGATCTTTAGTTGCGTTAAAAAACGGGTGATATCAGACTGATATTTTTTCATGGGAATGCAAATTTCTTAATGTTTTCAAATACTTATGGTAATTAACGCGGCCTTTACTGCTTCACCAACCCACCATTATTAACGATTTTGCGATCGCTCAAGGGGCTTATTGATTTGCCGAAAGTAGGGCTTCAATTTGGCTACTTTCAACTCGGCCCATTAAATGTTGATAAGGCTGAATGGGATTTTTACTGCTTAAAGGCACAATAATATCTTGCCATTGCTGTGGTGGCAGGTTTAAAAATTGTTCAACGCGCATCGCGACCTGTGGGAGTACAGGTTTTAAATAAAGACTGAGTGCGCGAAAGGCTTCGAGGGTAACGCTACATACGGTATGTAAGTCTGCTTTACGCGCAGGGTCCTTCGCGAGATCCCAAGGTTTTTGCTCATCGACAAAAGCATTTACCAAGTCTGCCAATTCCATCACGAGTCTTAACGCTTTTGCAAATTCACGTTCTTCATAAAGCGTTGTAATTGGCTCGCTTACAGCGCGAATTTGATTAAGCAAAGTATGCGACATAGCAGCATCATTCACTTGCCCAGCAAATTGCTTAACTAAAAATCCAGCGCTACGACTCGCAATATTGACATATTTACCAATGAGGTCGCTATTCACGCGGGCAATAAAATCTTGCAAATTCAGATCTAAATCTTCCATACTGGCATTTAGCTTAGTAGCAAAGTAATAGCGAAACCATTCTGGATTAAAGCCAGTTTCAATTACGCTATGCGCAGAAATTAAGGTGCCACGCGATTTACTCATTTTTTCGCCATCCACTGTCAGAAAGCCATGAGCAAAAATATTAGTGGGCGTACGATAGCCAGAAAAATGTAGGGTTGCTGGCCAAAAAAGGGTATGGAAATAAAGAATATCTTTGCCAATAAAATGGTACTGTTCGGTAGTGGTATTGGGCCTCACCCACTCTTCGAAATTCAACCCCTTTTGTTGGCAGTAATTGAGAAAGCTAGCGTAATAACCAATTGGGGCATCGAGCCAAACATAAAAATATTTACCGGGTGCATCAGGAATTTCAAAGCCAAAATAGGGGGCATCGCGAGAAATATCCCAATCACTTAATTTACTTTCGCCAGCTTCGCCAACCCACTCTTTCATTTTATTGCGGGCTTCTGCTTGTAATGGGGTTTTTACTTGCGTCCATTCACGTAAAAAAGTTTCACAGCGGGGATCGGAGAGTTTGAAGAAATAATGTTCGGAGGCCTTGCGAATTGGCGTCGCACCGCTGACTACTGAATAAGGCTTGATTAAATCTGTGGGCGCATAGGTAGCGCCACATTTTTCGCAAGAATCACCATATTGATCAGCTGCATTGCATTTAGGGCAATTCCCTTTAATAAAGCGATCGGGTAAAAACATTTCTTTAATAGGATCATAAGCTTGCTCAATCGTGCGCTTTTCAATTAGGCCGGCTTCGCACAACTGAATGTAAATCGCACTTGCGAGGGTTTTATTTTCGGGGCTATCAGTGGTGTAGTAGTTATCAAAAGAAATTTGAAAGGCGTCAAAATCGCGTTTATGCTCTTGCCAGACTTTGGTAATTAAGGCTTGTGGAGTAATGCCTTCTTGTTCAGCACGCAACATAATCGGCGTGCCGTGCGTATCATCTGCGCAAACATAGTGCACTTCATGACCTCTAAGGCGTTGAAAACGTACCCAAATATCGGTTTGCACGTATTCCACTAAATGACCAATATGAATTTGGCCATTGGCATAGGGCAGCGCCGAGGTGACTAACATCCGCCGCGACGACTGCGTCTGGGCTGGGGAGGACAAATTGTGCTTGGGGCTACTCATACAGGGTCAATTCACTTCTCTTCATATTGGGATAAAGCACTAAGTTGTAAAACCTCAATTATGCTGGGTCAGCAGTAATTTTAGACTGCGGTTAAAGTGATGAGCCATGAGTTCGCAAATCATCCTCTCAAAAGCCACGGTGCCAGTTGTCCAGGAAGTGGGCATTACGGATGAGCTTGGGCGGAAAAAAACTACTTTCATCCCTTGTGAGCGTTCTCTCACGATTTATTTAGATAAGCGTGAGGTCGTGACCTTAATGACCCTTGGCGCCGCCCCAGAAGCCTTAGTGCTGGGGTATTTGCTGAATCAACGTTTAGTCGAGTCACCCGATGATATTCATAGCATTCAGGTCGATTGGGAGACCGATTCAGCGGCCGTGAAAACGCATCGCAGTTCAGTTGATATCGATGCCTTGACAAGCAAGCGGGTGGTAACCACAGGTTGTGGGCAAGGGACCATGTTTGGTAACTTAATGGAGGATATGCAACAGATTCGTTTGCCTGCTGGCCCCAAGCTAGCTCAAGCAGCTATTATTTCTCTACTGGAAACAGTCAGGGCCTTTGAGTCGATTTATAAGCAAGCTGGCTCAGTGCATGCCTGTGCAGTGTTTGAACGCCTTGCTGAAGATAAGTTAACTTTGCTGCATTTTGTTGAGGATGTTGGCCGGCACAATGCAGTCGACTCTATTTCTGGCTTGCTTTGGCTTGCAAACCTACCCGGGCGGGATTTAGTGTTTTATACAACAGGGCGACTCACTTCTGAGATGGTTATTAAGGGCGCACAGATGGGTATTCCCTTTCTCTTAACCCGCTCAGGCGTAACCCAAATGGGTCTGGAGTTAGCCCAGAAAACCAATTTAACCTTACTAGCACGTTGCTCAGGCAAGCATTTTGAGATCTATAACGCCGCTGAACGGGTCGTTTTAGCCAATCCAGCCGGCTAATTTACCCCTAGAGGGCCAGGTTGGTTTTACAATGCCGCCATGACTATTAAATCAGATGCATGGATTCGACGGATGGCTGCAGAGGGAATGATTAGCCCCTTTGAGCCTGGCCAAGTACGTCTTAACGCAGCGGGTCAAAAAATTGTGAGCTATGGCACTTCAAGCTATGGCTACGATATTCGTTGCGCAAATGAATTTAAGATTTTTACCAACATCAACAGTAC
>CANKKB010000163.1 GCA_947482555.1 Burkholderiaceae bacterium
GCGCTTGTTTGGTAGGTGCAGGATTAGCTTGGTTGGTGCAAGAGGGCTTAGTGTGGTTTTTGGGTGGATTGTTAATGGCTAGTTTGCCTGCGCCATCAATTTGGCCCGTGGTGTGGAGCATTTTATGGGCTGTATTACTCCTTTTTGGTTTTGCCGCTTATCCCTTACTTACGCTGACAGCAGTTTCGCCAATTCGTTTAATTCGCCGTGAATTAGGTGGGCTACCAATAGCCGCACGATTGTCGACCATCATCAGTATTGTGACCTGCCTAGCAATGATTTTTTGGGCGGCACGCGACTGGAAGCTTGCGGCATGGGTGAGTCTCAGTTTTGCTGGCGCTATTCTCATTTTTGTGGCTCTGATATGGCTCATATTGCGAGGGCTAAAAAAATGGAGTGATAGTAAGCAATTTATTCTGCAAGGCAGCTCTGCCTTCGCCTTGCGTTTTGCCTTAGCAGCCCTGACTCGGCGAAGTAGTTTTACGATTATGCAGGTTTGTTCCTTAGCAATTGCCTTAATGGCAATGCTCTTAATTATTGTTTTACGGCAAGATTTATTGCCCGCGTGGCAGGGAGCAGTGCCAGCAAATTCGCCGAATCGCTTTGTGATTAATATTCAAAATGATCAGCGCAATGCGATTTCTGAAGATTTAAAATTAGCCGGCATTGGATCTGCTCCCCTTTACCCAATGGTACGCGGGCGCTTAGTCGACGTTAATACAAAATCGGTAATGCCAAGCGATTACAAAGAAGAAAACGCAAAGCGTTTAGTCGATCGCGAATTTAATCTTTCTTATACTGATACTTTGCCTATGGGTAACCGTGTAGTCGCGGGTAAATGGTTTAGTTCTGATGCCCCCCAAATCTCAATTGAAAGTGGGATTGCTAAAACATTAGGTCTGAAGTTAGGTGATGTTCTCAGTTTTGAAGTTGCTGGCCAAATTGTTTCAGCCAAGATTACGTCATTACGTAAATTAGATTGGAGCTCAATGCGGGTCAATTTCTTTGTCATCATGCCACCACAGACATTACAAAGTTTGCCCCAGTCGTGGATTACTTCTTTTTATCAGCCCCCGACTCAGCCAACATTGGATTTACAGTTAAGCCAAAAATTTCCTAACATAACCGTAGTTGATGTAGGTTTGTCGCTTAAACAAATTCAAGATGTTATTGAGCGTTTATCTTCCGCCCTCAGTATCTTATTTTTATTTGCCATCATCGCCGCTATTTTGGTTTTGTTTGCGGCGATTGCGGCTACACAAGAAGAACGTTTTCGTGATGCCGCTTTATTAAAAGCATTAGGAACCTCAAGGGGCTTGCTGGCGCAAATTGCTGCACTCGAGCTTGTTGTGATTGGTAGCTTAGGAGGGCTCTTGGGAGGCATAGCGGCTTCAGCTGCAGCTTGGGCTTTAGGGCGCTATGTCATGGAGATAGAGTTTTATGCCTTTTTTCAACCACTCTTTTTTGGTTTATTGATGGGCTTATTGGCATGTGCTTTAGCCGGGTATCGCTTCTATCGCAAAATCCAAGTAACCACCGCGGTTAATTGCCTGAGAGAGGCAATGTAACACCAGCGTAGTGAAACTGAGTATTGTCTAGCGCGCTTGGCGTGGCAATTGCACTAGCTTGGTTTGCGCAAAGCGATCTGGCCAGCTTTGGCGAGTTGCGCGAGGGCGCCGATCAAGAAAAATACTGAGCGGTGAAAAAAAGAGCGCCACAACAAATAGTAATTCAATAATTTGCCATTGTTGAAAGTGAAAAATGCCCTGCAAGACGATGCAGGGTAACAACCACAATGAGCCATAAATGTAGCGCGAGATGGCCCGCCGCCGCGAAAGTACTTGGTCACTGCTAGAGAGAAGTTGAATGCGCCAAGTTTGCATGGCTAACGTTTGGCCAGTTCGGGTCCAGTACCAAACAAAATAAAGACCCAGTACCCCATATAAATAAAAAAAAGTGAGCCAACTAGGTAACGAAATCTGAAAGATCATGCCTAAAGCTAAATTGGGCAGTAAAAATGTCAGTGCAACCACACCGAGTAAGACCAATTGCTCGTATAGATTACAGGCCACGCGGCGCCAAAAACTAGGCCCAGATAAGCGATTAATTTCTACCTGACTCATCGCAGGACTTACTTATTTGCAGGATAATTTTGCAGGCTTGGAGAGGTAGCCGTACTAGGTTTTTTTTGGCTATTTTCGCGCGCTGCGAGTTTTTGTTTTTCTTCATCAGGCAATTGTTGATACGCTTGCCAAGCTTCATTTTTTTTATCGTTAGGAAATTTAAGGCTACTTAAATAATTATCGCGGGCTAAGCGGCGATCTTTTTGTGACAACTTTGCCCACTCGAGCATTCGGGCTTGTAGGCGCTCTTGTTCGGCGACACCTATTTTTGGATATAGGTTTGCTAGCTTAGCCCACTTTTGCCGACTTTCAATCGTCATTGAGAGCCAGTCGCTCTCTAAAGGTGCAAGAATTTTTTGTTGCGCAGGATTTAAGCTAGCCCAATCGCTAATCGATTTTTTATCACTAGCAGTAGCGCTATTTTTGCCATGAGTTCCGTTTAGCTTAGTTAAGGGCGGAGTAGCTGGTTGGACATTAGTTTCAGGCCGCACTTCATTACTCGAAGTAGTTTGTGCCCATACTGGCGTAGCCAGTAGGCTAAAAACTACATTAGCATTGATTACTAAGGCAATAGTGAAGATTAGGCGGGCACGGTGCGGATTCAACATCGTTCTGTATAGACCAATGTATTTAGTTATGAAGGAGAAGCAGTTTTTGCTGTAGCTGGCTCGAGACTATCGGGACTAACATCCATAACTGAATCTCGATTCGCTTTTAAAAAAGCTAAAAAGCCGCTATCGGCATAGGCATTCGGCGGCACTTCATCCGTGAGGATTGCCGCATCGAGCACAGCGAGGTCTTGTAAACGCGATTCTTGTTGCCAATCTGTAATGGCCATTAAGCTAAAAATAACGACTGTACTAGCAGCTAGCCACATTAGGGCATTCAGCGCAGAACCCGGATTGGTATTGCTGCTTGTGTGGTTACCGCCATCGCCGCCAACAGCAGACGCAAAACCACGTTGCCAGAAAAGCCGACCGGGGATTTTTTGTGAGCGCAGTGCTTGTAAACGCGCTTCGTAGAGACGATTACGAATTTTTGGGTCAAGCAGTTGTGTACCTTGCTGTAGAAGAGCGATTGCAGCTTGACTAAACTGAGTAGTTTCAGGCAATTCAGAGTCCATGTTTTGGCTTGGTCTACTTGATTGAGTAGACTGAGAAGATTGCGGAGAGTTAGTAGGGCGATTCACAGCGAAATTCCTTTGGCTTTTAATGCCTTTGCTAATGCTTGGGTGGCGCGGGAGCAGTGAGTTTTTACGCTACCCTCACTGCATCCCATTGCAAGGGCGGTATCGGTAATGCTGAACTCCTCCCAATAACGCATTAAGAAGGCTTCTTGTTGACGACTTGGTAATTTTGATATTTCTGCCTCGAGAGTGGCGATTAATTGGATTTTCTCTAGCTGTTGTGCACCATCTTGATGAAAACTACTGTCATCTGGTGCCATTAAGTGCTCTAGGGGGTCGTAATCCTCATTTTCAAGCTGTTTTTTACCTAAGGCCGAAAATAAGGTAACCCAAGTATTTCGTACCTTTTGGCGCCGAAACCAATCATGGATGCGGTTTTGAAGAATTCGCGTAAAGATGAGTGGCAACTCTGCATGTGGGCGATCCCCATACTTCTCTGCCAGCTTAATCATGGCATCCTGAACAATATCAAGTGCAGCGTCGTCGTCACGCACGGCATATACCGCCTGCTTAAAGGCCCGCTTCTCAATGCCACTGAGAAAGTCAGATAACTCTTGGGAGCTTGCCATTATGGCTGGATATAAAAGGGCGAATTCACGGTTAAATAAGGGTTTTCACCCTCATTCTAGGGTATTGCTTTACAATCTAAGACTCAGTATTTAAAAACCATTCAAGAAGTGGCTTTTATTTTTGCTTTAATTTTAAGCAGCAGCGCCGCCCAAACCGAGTCCAAAAGTCTAGGAAAGGGCTGACTAAACAATTTTTTGCCGAAAATTGCAAAGGAAATGAAATGAATACCAGCAGCGCAGAATTCTTGGCCTCGAAGGCTAATACCCCCACTGTTTCTCAAAATACTGGCCC
>CANKKB010000164.1 GCA_947482555.1 Burkholderiaceae bacterium
CCGCGAGATGTTGCACGCTTACATGAAGCTGATTTCAATGTGGTGCTCTATCCAGAAATCGCTAATTCTGCAGTGCAATGGCTGGCGCGTAATTTTAATCAAGCTAATACGAAAACTATTCCAATTGGTTTTAAGGCTACGCAGCAATTTATTGAAGAAGTTTGCACTTTAGCCGAGATTGAATGTGATGTAGATGCGCTAGTCAATAATTCACGAGCACGTTGGTATGCACTCTCGGTTGATTCAACCTATTTAACCAATAAACGGGTTTTCATTTTTGGCGATGCCACCCATACCATCGCTGCCGCTAAAGTCGCCCACGAAGAAATGGGCTTTCAAGTTGTCGGTTTGGGTACCTATAGTCGTGAATTAGCCCGTGAAGTTCGTGAGGCAGCTGCTCTATACGGCATTGAAGCGTTAATAACAGATGACTATTTGGCGGTTGAGAGCGCGATTACAGAACTTCAGCCAGAATTAATTTTGGGCTCGCAAATGGAGCGGCACATCGCTAAACGTCTCAAGATTCCTTGCGCAGTTATTTCGGCGCCAGTACATGTACAAGATTTTCCCGCACGCTACTCGCCACAAATGGGCTTTGAGGGTGCGAATGTGTTGTTTGATACCTGGGTTCATCCACTAATGATGGGTTTAGAAGAACATCTTATTGGGATGTTTAGAGGCGATAGTGAATTTCATGAAGAAGCGATGCCTTCTCATTTGGGTCATGGCTCGGCACCAGAGCGAAAGCCTGAGACAGAATCTCATACTACCGCAAATAAGCAAGATTTGATTTCGATTTGGGATGACGAGGCGCAATCAGAGTTAAAAAAGATTCCATTTTTTGTGCGTGGTAAAGCCAAGCGGAATACCGAACGTTTTGCTTTGGAGCAGGGCGTGCAAAAAATTTCCATTGAAACACTTTACGATGCAAAAGCGTATTACAGCCGCTAGTTCGCGGATAACCTAAGGGAATTACCATGGAAGTTACGAATATACCGATTAGCCAAACTGGTCGTATGCGGCCACCAGATGGCGAAGGAAGCGTGCAAGTTGAGCTTGACCCGAGCGTCAAAATCGGTAAAGCAAAAGTATTCGCCGTTTACGGTAAGGGCGGCATTGGTAAAAGCACCACGTCCTCAAATTTATCCGTAGCCTTCTCAAAATTAGGTAAGCGCGTTATTCAAATTGGGTGCGATCCGAAACATGACTCGACTTTTACGCTCACTAAAAAATTAATGCCGACTGTAATTGATGTTTTAGAAAGGGTTGATTTTCATTCGGAAGAGTTACGGGTGGAAGACTTTGTATATGAAGGTTATAACGGTGTAATGTGCGTTGAAGCAGGCGGGCCTCCTGCAGGTACTGGCTGCGGTGGTTATGTCGTTGGCCAAACCGTCAAATTGCTGAAAGAGCATCACTTACTGGACGATACCGATGTCGTGATTTTTGATGTTCTGGGCGATGTCGTTTGTGGTGGGTTTGCTGCGCCCTTGCAACATGCTGATCGCGCTTTAATTGTGACTGCCAATGATTTTGATTCTATTTTTGCAATGAATCGAATTGTGCAAGCGATTGGTGCTAAGGCTAAAAATTACAATGTGCGTTTAGGCGGCGTGATTGCCAATCGTAGTAATGCTACTGATCAAATCGATAAGTTTAATGAACGGGTTGGTTTGAAAACGATGGCCCATTTCCCCGATTTAGATGTGATTCGTCGTAGTCGCTTGAAAAAATCGACCTTATTTGAAATGGAAGATTCACCCGAACTAGAAGCAGTACGAAAAGAATATATGCGTTTGGCTGCAGCACTTTGGGTTGGCACGGCACCATTGCCAGCTGAGGCAATGAAGGACCGCGATATTTTTGATTTACTCGGTTTTGATTAATGAAAGCTTAGCCATGCAACATCGCTCTTATGTCGATAAACGCAATCAGCTGGAGCAGTACTTTGATCGTACTGCGGTTGAAGCGTGGGCAAGATTAACTTCATCGGCTCCAGTTAGCGGCATTCGGGCAACGGTGCGGGCCGGTCGTGACGAGATGCGTAAGGCAATATTGGCTTACTTACCTCTTGATTTGACCGGTAAACGGGTGCTTGATGCCGGCTGCGGTACTGGTTTGCTAGCGGTCGATTTAGCGCGTCGGGGTGCCCACGTGATAGCGATTGATATTTCTCCAACCTTGGTTCAATTAGGCCGAGATCGTGTGCCGACTGATTTGGCTGGCGGTTCAATTGAGTTTATTGCAGGCGATATGTTAGACCCCGCCTTAGGGGAATTTGATTATGTGGTGTGTATGGATTCGATGATTCATTACAACCGTTCAGACATTACTAAGGCCTTAGGCTTACTGGCAGCACGCACCCACCAGACAATTGTTTTTACCTTTGCTCCAAAAACCTTATTTTTAGCAGCACTAATTAGTGTTGGCCGGTTATTTCCTCGTGGTGATCGCGCACCTTTCATCGAGCCGGTAGCGGAAAAGAAACTTTCTCAGCTGATTGAGAGGGATGAAGATTTAGGCGCATGGCGGATTATTGGTAGTAAAAAAATCTCGCGTGGATTTTATAAATCACAAGCCATGGCTTTAGGACGACAGTAAGCCAAATCATGCTGTTTAAGCTCCGCTTCCCCCGTCTGAGCTCGCGCTTTATGCCATTTGCGGATGTCGCCACCGCAGAACTCCCCTTGGGTCGCCTCTTACGTTTATCCCTATTTCAGTTCTCGGTGGGTTTAGCAGCTGCGTTGCTCATTGGCACACTCAACCGCATCATGATTATTGAGTTAAATGTTAGCGCGGGCTTAGTCGCTTTAATGGTGGCATTGCCTTTATTATTTGCCCCGTTTAGAGCCTTGATTGGTCATCGTAGTGATCGGCATAAATCCGTTTTAGGCTGGCGAAGGGTGCCTTATATTTGGATTGGGACTTGGCTGCAGTTTGGTGGTTTAGCGATCATGCCCTTTGCCTTGATTTTGCTTTCAGGGGATACCCATTGGCCCATGTGGTTTGGCGAGGGTGCATGTGGTTTAGCCTTTTTGTTGGTTGGGGCAGGAATGCAAACCACACAAACAGCTGGGCTCGCTTTAGCTTCCGATTTAAGTACCCCCGCCTTACGCCCACGAGTAGTGGCTTTAATGTATTTAATGCTGTTAGTAGGTATGGCAGCGAGTAGTTTAGTGTTGGGATTTCTGTTAATTGATTTCACGCCTGTGCTATTAATTCGGGTGATTCAAGGTGCCGCTAGCCTTACCCTTATCTTGAATTTAATTGCTTTATGGAAACAAGAGGCACGGCAGCCGCATTTAACTGCCCCGCATTTACCGCGTAAAAGTTTTAGCGAGTCATGGAAAATATTTTCTGCACAAAAAAAAGTAATGCGATTTTTATTGGCCCTAGGTATTGGTACGGCTGCATTTAGTATGCAGGATATTATTTTGGAACCTTACGGAGCTGAAGTACTTCAGTTATCTGTCAGCTCTACCACCGTACTTACCTTTATTACTGCAGTTGGCGCAATTTGCGCTTTTGCCTTAGCTGCTAAATTTCTTAATCGTAGTATTGAGGCTTATCGCTTAGCTGCGGTTGGCGCACTATTAGGAATTCTCGCGTTTACTTGTGTTATTTTTTCCGAGCCTCTGCAGTCGCCTTTGCTTTTTCGCTGCGGCGCTTTCCTGATTGGCTTTGGCGGTGGTTTATTTTCTGTCAGCACTTTAACTGCAGCAATGTCTTTTGAAACCGACGATATGAATGGGCTGGTATTGGGGGCATGGGGAGCAGTACAAGCGACTGCGGCAGGCTTGGCGATTGCTTTAGGCGGCCTGATTCGCGATTTGATTTCAAGCTTAGCCCAATCGGGCATTTTAGGTTCTGCCCTCGACTCGAGCGCAACTGGCTATAGCTTTGTTTACCACATCGAGTTTTATTTACTATTTGCTACTTTAGTTGTTCTTGGGCCATTAGTCGCATATCGGCCACCCAAGACGACAGTAGAAAGTGCAGTTGAAAAAAAATTTGGTTTAGCTGAATTACCAGGGTAGTTGATGTTTGTAAGTTTGTTTAATTAAAAGGAAATTGATTATGGGAACTGGAGCAATTACACAATACGTTGATTTAGCGCAGCTAATTCTTTATGTATTTTGGGCATTCTTTTTC
>CANKKB010000165.1 GCA_947482555.1 Burkholderiaceae bacterium
GAACCGCAATAAGCGTGCATTCACCGCCACTGTGCCAAGCACCTGCTAGCGAAATACGCTCGCCAAAGAGCGTATTTCCTCGTGGTGCAATTGATAGTCACGCCCATGTCTGTGGTCCCGCATCCCAATATCCGTATGCCCAAGAGCGCATCTACACACCACCTGATGCCAGCCTAGAAAACTATCGCTCACTGCTAAAGATGTTAGGCGTTGATCGTGCGGTACTGGTACAACCCAGTGTGTACGGTATCGATAATCGCGCACTGATAGATGCACTAAAAACTGCTCCAGATCACTTGCGTGGCATAGCGGTGTTACCACTTGATAGCAAGATAGTGAAGGATAGCGAGCTCGAGCAATTACATGCTGCAGGAGTACGGGGTTTACGTTGCAATCTAGTTGATGTCGCTGATCCTTCCAGTGGCCTACCGATTCAAGCGCTGACAAACTTAGCACAACGTATTGCGCCATTAGGCTGGCACTTAGAATTGCTCATGCATGTAAATGAGTATCCGAACTTAGCCACCATCTTTGCGCACTTTCCGGTTGACTTAGTATTTGGTCATTTTGGTTATTGCCATGCCAAGCATGGTGTCCATAATGCCGGCTTTCAAGGACTACTAAGCCTGATGAAAGAACAGCGGGCTTGGGTCAAGATGACAGGGCCCTATCGTATTTCTGCGCAATCAGCAGATGCTATTAAGACAGGTGCAATTGCCGACTTATATGCTGATATGCGTCCCTTTAATGATGCAGTGCTTGCAGCTAACCCAAAGCAACTAGTTTGGGGCAGCGATTGGCCCCATGTGATGGTGAAAAACACCATGCCCCACGATGCTGACTTATGTGATCTATTTGGTGAATGGGTTAGTGATAGTCATTTACGCCAAGCCATTCTAGTGAATAACCCAGCGATGCTATATGATTTCCATTAATCAGCATTTCAGATTACATAAACATGAAGTAACTATAGGGTAATTAAAGCTACTAAATATTATGGATATTTTGCTAACTGTTTTTTTGGGCGCGCTCTTTATGGTGCTTCCCGTTATAGCTGGGCGCTTTATGTGGAAAAATTATGATCGTTATTTTGGCCGTAACGATCCCGTTTATATGGATACCCTAACGTATTTTGTAAAGAAATTAGGCCTATCTTTACTGGTTATCTTTGTAGTGCTTTCCTTGGGGATGGTTTTCATCTTTCAAAACCAAGCCCCGCCAGTCGTTGAAAAAGCAGCGGTACAAAGTACCGCATCAGCCTCGTTGATTTAATTATTTATCAAGCGCGCCATACACGAGCGCGTTTAATTTTTCACGATGAATTTTACGAATCTCGCCAGGGGCAACGGCCATCATCACGACGACCATTTGCTCTTTCGGATCAACCCAAAAAATTGTGCCGTTAGCACCGTTCCACGTGTAGTCGCCAACATTACCATTGATTGCCGATAGGCCGCGCTCCATGCGCACTGCAACACCCAAACCAAAGCCATAACCGACCCGTCCTGGTTCAGTTCCGCCGACCATATTTTTGATGTCTTTATTTAAATGATTAGATGTCATGAATGCCACGGTCTGCGGGCCCAATACACGCTTACCATCAAGACTGCCGCCATTTAGCATCATTTGGCCGAAGCGAATGTAATCACCTGCTGTAGAAAATGCACAAGAACCACCACAATCAAATTTCACCTTATCAGTCAAAATTTTGATTGTCTGTGGCTTGCCAGTGATTGGGTCAAGTGGTAATGGTTGGGCTAAGCGCGGCCGCTGGCTATCGGCAACCTGAAAGGTGGTGTCAGGCATGACGACTTTAGACCAAACGCGTTCTTGCAAAACACTACCAAGGGGTTTATTAGCAATTTTTTCTTCGATTAAACCTAGTACGTCTATGCCAAAACCATAATCCCATACTGTGCCTGGCTCATAGAGCAAGGGGATAGTCGCAAGCTTATCCATAAACTCTGGGCCGGTGTAATCAAAAGCTGCTGTTGCCGAAGCATTTGGAAATAATTTATGTACTGCAGAATTACCGCGCGCGCCATAGGTTAAACCATTGGTATGACGCATCAGGTCTTGAATCGTAATCGGGTTCTTTGCTGGCACTGTTGTAACGCTGCCATCTGCAGCCACGCTACCCACCTTACTATCTTTAAATTGGGGATACCAATTTGAGATTGGCGCATTCAAAGGCATTTTGCCTTCTTCATAAAATGTCAGCGCACCTACAGCTGCCATTACTTTCGTCATCGATGCTAGATTAAAAATTGCGTCGAGCGGCATCGGCGTATTCGTTGCCTTATTTAAATAGCCATACGATTTATAGATTACTAGCTTGCCATTTTTTGCGACAGCTAAGACTGCCCCTGGCATCCGATTATTGGCAATTTCATCGGCAAAGAAAGTATCAATTCGCTTAATACCATCAGCGCTTACGCCTTGACTCTGGGCAGTAGCCAGCGGTAAAGGTTGGGCATTACCAGCTGCATGAGAGATGCCAGACGCCCCAAATAGGGCACAAGTCATTAGGCTGAATAGGAACTTTGAATTCATGAGGTCTCCGAGCGTTGGTATGTTTTTTTGAATGATACGACTTTATTTAACTTCTGCCTTGATCTTTTTTGGTCTTCCGCCTTTTAAGCCATTTACCTTCGATGAAGCAGCCTTTACCGTACTTTTTACACTGCCTGCTTTTGCTAAATGTCCTCGCATAGTCCAATTTGGACTACCAAATATTCCAGCTAGTAATCCTTGTACTGATAAGTCAGCATCTAATTTGGGCCAATGTAAACCTGTACCCATTGGAGTTAATTCAAATTCAGCTATTACACTTTCAGGCATCCCTGCTAAACCCTCAGCCAAATGCGGTGGAAATGAAAAAGAACTCCCATTAGCTAAATCAAGCACAATTAATTTTTTTCTTTTATCGTAATGCGCGGTAATTGCAAATAGTCCTGCTGCCTGCTCTAACTTACCAAACGCTTTCGCTTGGTTTGTTTTTGCTAGTTCTTCTCTCAGCCATGAAGCTGATTTATCTATCTTTTTTTTATTCACAGTCATGTATTTTTTTCCAGATCTTGCGTAAGGTACTCAAATTTTCATTTGCGGCCAACAAAGCTAAAGTAATTTCCCCTTTATTGGGATTGCCACAAACTGATTGCAGCGATGGGGGCTTAGTAAGCCTAATCTTAATTGTCCAGCCCGGGCCAATGATGTGGGAGTGTGGTGGGGGGTGATCATTTGGGTAAATTACTAATCTCATATGTTGAACTCGAATACTTGGCATGACGTTATTTTAACCTATCATGTTAGGTTATTTTATATTGCCTTTTCAAAAATAGGTCTTCAAGGCGTTAAAAAGACTTTATCAATTTGATATAACTAAATAGATATATAAGATCAACTTTATATTATTTAAAGAAATAAGCAGGTTCTAGGACAATCCTTTCCTATGTACCAATATGACCCAATCGACCAAGCGCTCGTAGATGAGCGGGTAATTCAATTCCGCAACCAGGTAGAACGCCGCGTCAATGGCAGTCTGCCGGAAAGCGAGTTTCGGCCCTTACGCTTACAAAATGGGCTTTACCTACAGCGGCATGCTTATATGCTTCGAGTTGCCATCCCTTATGGCCTTCTAAGTAGTAAGCAATTACTTACTTTAGCGGATATTGCCGATCGCTACGACCAGGGATATGGCCATTTCACGACCCGACAAAATATCCAATTCAATTGGATTGAACTTGAGCAGACCCCAGATATTTTGGCTGATCTAGCTAAGGTAGAAATGCATGCAATTCAAACCTCGGGAAATTGCATCCGCAATATAACCAGCGACCCCTTTGCTGGAGTTGCCGCTGATGAAGTCGTCGACCCACGGCCAATTTGTGAGTTACTACGTCAATGGTCTACTTTGCATCCAGAGTTTGCCTTCTTACCGCGTAAATTTAAATTTGCCATCAATGGCTCAGAAGAAGATCGCACCGTTCTCTTGTGTCACGATGTTGGCATTCAATTACACAAAGATAGTAATGGCGAAATTCTGGCAGATATTTATGCCGGTGGCGGAATGGGTAGAACGCCCATTCTAGGTAATTTAGTTCACACCAATTTACCCTGGCAAAAATTGCCGAGCTATTTAACAGCA
>CANKKB010000166.1 GCA_947482555.1 Burkholderiaceae bacterium
AATAGCCGATCTAGCTTGTCATTCATAAGTTTGCCTAGTTAATGGTCTTAAGAGCGGTAATCAGCATTGATGGAAACATAATCATGCGATAAATCACAGGTCCAAATAGTTTGCGTCGCCGTGCCGCGTCCCAAATCAATTTTCACGGTAATTTCAGCTTCTTGCATCACCGCTTGCCCCTCTGCCTCTAAATAACTAGGATTACGCCCACCATTTTTAGCAACCCATACATTACCAAGCCAAAGCTGCACTTGATTAACATCGAGTTCAGCAATACCGGCATAACCAATAGCAGCTAGGATACGGCCTAAATTAGGGTCGCTAGCAAAGAAAGCGGTTTTCACTAAAGGGGAGTGGGCCACTGCTTTAGCAACTAAGCGACATTCTTGCGCAGTTTTTCCACCCTCCACCGTAATGGTGATAAATTTAGTTGCGCCTTCGCCATCACGCACAATCATTTGTGCTAATTGCTTCGCTAAATCTATTAGTCCCTGACGAACTGACTGATATAGTGGCTCATTTCTATTTTGTACTGCTAGCGCAGACTGACCGGTAGCAATGACAATAAAGGAATCATTAGTAGATGTATCGCCATCAATCGTAATTGCATTAAAAGAAAGATCTGCAACTTCCCGGGTTAACTCCTGTAATAAGCCGGGTGCAAAAGCGACATCGGTAGCAATAAAGCCCAACATGGTTGCCATATTGGGATGGATCATGCCTGCCCCCTTACAAATGCCGGTCATGCTAACTTTGCCCTGCGGTGTATCAAGCGTGAGCGAAGCTGCTTTGGGCTGTGTATCAGTGGTCATGATCGCTTCCGCCGCCGCAAACCAATGGTCTTCGTCTAAATTTGCAATTGCCCTTGGTAGCGCAGCAATTATTTTTTCGATAGGTAGGGGCTCTAATATCACCCCCGTAGAAAAAGGTAAAACTTGTTCCGGCTCTAGCTTTAAGTCATCCGCCAAAGCTACACAGGTTTGCAGCGCATTTTGTAAACCAGCCTCGCCTGTCCCCGCATTTGCATTCCCTGTATTGACTATCAAGGCTTGAATTTTTTTCCCTGATTGTTGTGTACTTAGATGTTTTATACAAATCTGAACAGGGGCAGCGCAAAAACGATTTTGCGTAAAAACGCCAGCTACTTCAGCGCTAGATAAAAACGTCATTACTAAAACATCTTTACGATTAGCTTTTTTGATACCAGCTTCAGCTATACCCAACTTCAAGCCTGCAATCGGTTTTAACGTGCCTGGAATGGGTAAAGGTAAATTAACCGGCATGGCTGAATTGCTTAGCTCAACGCACCGTGACACAGCTTATATTTTTTACCGCTACCACATGGACAAGGATCATTTCTCCCAACTTTGGGACCTGCTTTAATAGGTGCAGCTACTGGGGTAGCCGACACTGGTTCTTGGTCAGCAGATGCGGTGATCGATCCCATTAAATCAGGGCTCGCTTCAGCATGCTGATATTGGACATCCGTAAGATTGGCAATACCCTCGTTCATCGTCTCGGCAGCCTTCTCAAGTTCATCAGCGCTACGAATTTGTACCGTCATGATTGTCTTGATAACATCGGCTTTAATGACATCAAGCAATTCGGCATAAAGCTCAAATGCTTCGCGACGATATTCTTGCTTAGGATCTTTTTGAGCATAACCGCGTAAATGAATGCCCTGACGCAAATGATCAAGCGCTGCTAAATGTTCGCGCCAATGACTATCTAAGCTGAATAAAGTCACTGAGCGCTCAAAGCTGGCAAAAGACTCTCGGCCAGATAAATTTACTTTGGCATCGTAATCGGCGATTGCCGCCTGCATGACATGCTCTACAACCGCTTCATCATCAACTGTATCTGCCCCTTCAACCCATTGACATAAATCGACTTTAAGGCCCCAATCGCTAGCAAGGGCATTCTCCAGGCCCTGTAAATCCCACTGCTCTTCCATCGATTCAAGGGGAATATAGGTGCGACAGAGTCCTTGCAAAACATCTTCTCGTAAATTAGCAATGAGTTCGCCAATATCTTGTGACTCAAGAATTTGATTTCTTAGGCGGTAGGTTTCTTTCCGCTGATCGTTTGCGACATCGTCGTATTGAAGTAGTTGTTTACGAATATCAAAATTTCGCCCTTCTACCTTGCGTTGAGCAGACTCAATTGAACGCGTCACCATGCCGGCCTCAATCGGCTCACCATCAGGCATCTTTAAGCGCTCCATTACTGAACGCAAACGATCGCCAGCAAAAATACGTAATAGGGGATCGTCCAGAGAAAGATAGAAGCGGGAAGAGCCTGGATCACCTTGACGCCCTGAGCGACCTCTTAACTGATTATCAATTCGCCGACTTTCATGCCGCTCGGTACCAATAATGTGCAAACCACCGTTCTGAATGACTTGATCATGGAGGCCTTGCCACTCATCGCGTAATTGCTGAATCTTCGCGTTATCTGCAGTCACTAATGCCGCTTGTTTTTCAACATTACCGCCCAAAACAATATCTGTACCACGACCCGCCATATTGGTGGCAATCGTAATCATTTTTGGTCGTCCAGCTTGGGCAATAATTTCTGCTTCACGCGCATGCTGCTTTGCATTAAGTACTTGATGCGGCAACTGGAGACGATCTAACATTGTCGCAATTAATTCTGAATTTTCAATCGAGGTCGTACCCACTAAAACGGGTTGACCGCTTTGATAGCAAGCCTGAATATCTTTAACCACTGCATCGTAGCGCTCGCGTGAGGTTTTATAAATTTGGTCTTGGCGATCTGTTCTTTGACTTAAGCGATTTGGTGGAATCACCACTGTTTCCAAATTATAAATTTCCTTAAATTCATAAGCTTCGGTATCAGCTGTTCCGGTCATGCCCGCAAGCTTGCCATACATACGGAAATAGTTTTGGAAGGTAATGGTGGCTAAAGTTTGATTCTCATTTTGAATTGCTACACCCTCTTTAGCCTCAACTGCCTGATGCAGGCCGTCAGACCAACGCCGCCCTTGCATTAAGCGTCCAGTAAATTCATCGACGATGATGACTTCCTGATTTTGTACGACGTAGTGTTGGTCGCGGTTATAAAGTGAATGGGCGCGTAAAGCAGCATAAACATGATGCATTAAAGTAATATTTTGTGGGGCGTATAGAGAATCGCCGGCTTTTAGTGCGCCCAGTTGTACCAGTACATTCTCGGCCTTTTCATGCCCAGTTTCGGTAAGATACACCTGCTGTGATTTTTCATCAACCCAATAATCGCCTGCTTTTTCAACTCCAGTACCATCCGCTTTTTCTTCGCCGATTTGACGCTCTAAATAGGACGGCAACGCATTAATCAGTAAATATAGATCAGTATGGTCTTCAGCTTGTCCAGAAATAATAAGTGGTGTGCGGGCTTCGTCGATTAAGATTGAATCGACTTCATCCACAATGGCATAGGCCAAGCCGCGCTGCACTCGTTGACTCACATCTTGCACCATGTTGTCACGGAGATAATCAAAACCAAATTCGTTATTAGTGCCGTAAGTAATGTCAGCAGCATAGGCTTCTTGCTTCGTGGCGTGATCCATCTGCGATAAATTCACCCCCACCTTCAAACCCAAGAAGTTGTAAAGGGTCGCCATCCACTCAGCGTCACGTTGGGCTAAATAATCATTTACCGTAACAACGTGAACCCCTTGTCCGGTTAGGGAATTTAAATACACGGGGAGAGTTGCGGTTAGGGTTTTGCCCTCGCCAGTACCCATTTCGGCAATTTTGCCTTCGTGCAAAGCAAAACCCCCCATGAGCTGGGCATCGAAATGCCGCATTTTCATGACTCTGCAACTCGCTTCACGCACGACAGCAAAGGCTTCTGCAGCGAGATCTTCCAGCGTCTCGCTAGCGCTTAAACGAGCTTTAAATTCAGCAGTTTTTGCTTGCAGGCTAGTATCATCCAAAGCCTGCATGGCAGGTTCAAATGCGTTGATCTTGGCAACAATCTTGCGATATTGCTTTAAAAGGCGGTCATTACGACTTCCGACCAGCGTTTTGATGAGACCGATTACCATGGAATATTGAGGAAAATT
>CANKKB010000167.1 GCA_947482555.1 Burkholderiaceae bacterium
GTGCATGGCGCCAATCGCTTAGGTGGCAATGGGGTTGCTAATTCCACTGTATTTGGCGGTATTGCGGGCGAGACAATGGCCAATTGGGTGATCGACAAACCACTATTGCCCTGTGATATGAATGCAGTGATGGCAAGTATTGAGCAGCATGAGTTGCCTTTAAGAGCAGTGCAGGGTGATATTGAGTCAGTACGCGATGCCTTAGCAGATTGCATGTGGAATGAGGTCGGTATTTCACGTAACAAAGCCAGTTTGCTACAGGCCCGTACTCGGCTTGAACAATTAACTGCCGAATTAAATCAAATTGGGGTAGGTGGTGATTCTCGCGAGTTCAACTTAACTTGGCAGGATTGGATGAATCTGCGCAATTTAATTTTGGTCAGCCGCACTATTAATGAAGCTGCATTAGCGCGGGAAAATTCGCGAGGATCACATTATCGCGAAGACTTCCCTCAGTCGGGTGAGTTAGAAGGTTCTTATTACACCGTAGTTGGCTTACGCGAGGGCCAGCTCAAGATTGAAAATCGCCAGGTGTTATTTACGCGTGTTCAGCCTGGTGAAACAATTCTCGTTGAAGCGTCATTTAACTAAGCCAAATAAAAAAGGCTTAGTTAAATCGGCCGCATAAAAAATTATTGCGCTTGAATATTACGGGCTTTTATCACTTTATCCCAAGTTGCCGATTCAGCCTTAATTAGCGCTTCTAGTTCTTTGGGTTTAGTTAAAAAACCAACATAGCCATTTTGTTCAAGGCTGGCCTGCATTGCTTCAGACTCAAGTGCTTTGCCAGTGGCGTTATAAATTTTTTCAAGAATCAAATTGGGTGTGCCCATAGGCGCAGCCAAGGCAAACCAGCCATTGTTTTCAAATCCCGGTACGCCGGCTTCTGCAACTGTAGGCACATTAGGCAATTGCTTCATGCGGGCTTTGCTAGTTACGCCAAATGCCTTGACTTGACCTGATTTAACAAAACCATTAGTAGCTGGAAAATTACCCAACATAAAATCAATTTGCCCAGCAATGAGATCATTCATGGCTAAGGCTTCGCCTTTATAAGGAATGTGGGTTGCAGGAATGCCGGCAGCATAAATAAAATTTTCCCCTGCCATGTGTACCTGGCTGCCAATACCAGCTGAGCCAAAATTTAAGTTCTTGGTTTTAGCCAAAGCAATTAATTCTTTGACATTATTTACTGGTAATTTAGGATTTACTGCTAAGACCATTGGACCACCAGCAACCGTGGTGATGTAAGTTAAATCTTTGGCATAGTCAACCGGCATTTTTTTATACAAAAATGGATTCACGGTCATCATGCTCCCCGAAGCTAAGATCAGTGTATAGCCATCAGCAGGGGCTTTCGCTGCCGCCTCAGCGCCAATATTGCCACCTGCGCCAGCCCGATTCTCAATGATGACATTTTGTTTGAGAACGATGGACAGCTGTTGCGCCAAAGCTCTACCCAAAATATCAGTAGTGCCGCCTGGTGCAAAGGGAATAATTAACTTAATCGGCTTATCAGGCCAACTTTGCGCTTGGCTTAAGGGGGTATAGCCTAAGGTGAATAAACCACCAAGCAATACTAGCGAGGTAGCCAGGACTGCACGTCGTTTTTTAACTATTTGATTTAACAGCATATTTAGTTCTCCATTGACAGTTATTATTGCAATAATCTTTGATTTTCTTACTATTTTACTTATGCGGTAACTATGTACTATATCCCTAGGTATTGCAAGTAATCTAAATCATCTATATGATTTAGATATGTCCAGTATTTTTATTTCCGAGTTTATTTCTGCGCCAGCTTTAGCCTTGCTGCGCAACCATCATCAAGTCACTTATGAACCAGAGAGCTATCAGCAGCGCGCGACTTTAATTGCTTCACTGCAGCATGTTGAGAGTTTAATTGTGCGTAACTTAACCCAAGTAAATGCTGAGCTATTGGCCGCTGCGTCGAATTTAAAAGTAGTAGGTCGCCTAGGAGTTGGTTTAGAAAATATTGATTTGCCTGCGTGTGCGGGGCGCAATATTAAGGTCATTCCCGCAACCGGTGCTAATGCCGAATCGGTTGCTGAATATGTGCTTGGTGCAGCAATTGCACTAAGTCGTGGCTTTTTGCCTGCTACACAGCAAACCTTGGCAGGTACCTGGCCGCGCCCACGTTTTTCTGCTTGTCATGAATTGGTGGGCAAAACCCTCGGTATCGTTGGGTTTGGCAGTATTGGCAGGGTAGTGTTTCAGAAGGCTAATGCCTTTGGCTTGCAATGTGTTGCATACGATCCAATGTTAACGGGAGTGGCAGTTGAGATTGGGCCGCATCAAATACCTTTACTAACCCTTGATGCACTGCTCGCGCGTAGTGATGTTGTTAGCTTGCACTTACCCTTTTTACCAGCGACTAAAAATTTATTTTCACACCTTACTTTAGATCAAATGAAGCAGGGCGCTTTTTTAATTAATACAGCACGTGGCGGTATTGTCGATGAATCAGCATTGGCTGAACGGTTACGCACCGGCAGGATTGGTGGGGCAGCACTGGATGTATTTGAGAGTGAGCCTGCAAAGAACCTAAACCATTTTTCCGGACTGGAAAATCTCATTTTAAGCCCGCATATTGCTGGAGTGACAGTAGAAAGTAATGAGCGAGTGAGTTTATTAATCGCTACCGAAGTTGACCAATTTTTAAGGTCTGCATCATGAAATTAACTTTTCCCCAGATCGTAGAATTGGCTGAATCAGGCTTGCAAGCAGCTGGCATTGATAGTAAATCAGCGCATGAAACTGCCCAATTTTTAGCCCTCGCTGAGGCCGATGGTCTCGCATCCCATGGCTTAGCGCGCGTGGCGCAATACGCAGGACATGCGAAGAGCGGACGGATTGCCCTTAAGGCAAGCCCACGAGTACAAATGTATAAATCTGCTGCCGCTCTAATTGATGCCCGTGATGGCCTAGCGTTTCCTGCATTACGTTTTGCGACTGACCTATCAGTTAACTTAGCTGCAAACTTTGGTATTGGCATAGTCGCCGTAAAAAATAGCCATCATTTCGGGGTAGCAGGACATTACACTGAAGCTGCTGCAAGAGCTGGTTATGTTTCGCTCTTGCTCGGCAATACGCCTGCAGCGATGCCAATGGCTGGTGGCAGGAAAGCTATTTTTGGTACCAACCCATTGGCCGCTGCCTTCCCCACACCAAACGGTGATCCATTAGTCATTGACATGTCGCTCTCGGCAGTGGCGCGCGGTAAATTATTAGTAGCAGCAAAAAAAGGTGAAGCGATTCCCGAGGGTTGGGCGCTGACTGCCGATGGCAAACCTACTACTGATCCTCAGGCTGGCCTAAAAGGTTTAATGGTGCCTCTGGGCGGCGACAAAGGTGCCTTATTAGCACTTGTGATTGAATTATTAGTCGTGGGCTTATCTGGCAGTCGATTTTCCTATGAAGCTGATTCATTTTTTAACGCCCAAGGCAATCGTCCGCGTATTGGCCAATTACTAATTACGATTGATCCTGGCCTTTCTGGCAAAGGTATTTATCAAAGCCGCATAGTCGATTTTATTGCTGAATTGGCACAAGACCGGGCCGTTCGTTTACCAGGTCAGCGCCGTTTTAATTTACGTGCAGCTGCATTTTTAGATGGATCCGTAGTACCTGATGCTGTGTTTGATGAAATTCAGACTGGCATTCAACAGTCGTGGAAGACTTAATAATTACATGATTTTTAAAGGAGAAGTTGATGATACATTTCGTCGTGCATGAGCCAGGAGACGTCGTTGGCGTGGTCGTGGTTGAAGGAGTTAAAGCAGGTACCGACTTAACAGGTTGGGTAATGGATGGGGATAGCACGGTGACGATTAAGTCGGAAAGTGATATTCCCATTGGTCACAAAATTGCTTTACAGGATTTAAAGACTGGCGACACCATCATTAAGTATGGGGTTGATATTGGTAAGGTAGTTGCGCCGATTAAAAAAGGCGAGCATACCCATGTTCAAAATGTGAAGACCAAGCGCTGGTA
>CANKKB010000168.1 GCA_947482555.1 Burkholderiaceae bacterium
GCTTGGACAAAATTTTATCAAAGCGATGAAAATACCCCTAATGCCGTAGTCAGTTATTACGCTAAAGGCGCAATGCTCGCTTTAGGTCTTGATTTATTAATCCGCCATTTTTCGCAGCAACGTAAATCATTAGATGATGCAATGCGCCTGCTCTGGAAGTGGCATGGCCGCACTCAAAAAGGCCTTCCTGAAGACGGACTAGATGCAATTATGTTAGTACTCTTAGGGCCAGAATTTGCTAAGCCTTGGAAAGATTTTAAAGCGCGTTATATTAACGGCACTGAAGATATTCCTTTAGAAGAATGGTTTGATCCGCAAATTATTCGCGTCAAACTAAAAACCCTTTCCCATACTGAACAACTTAAGCTCGATTTTGGCTGTCGTTTTATTGACGCACAAGGATGGCTCAAAATTACCCATGTATTTGATTCAGGCTTTGCTCAAATAGCAGGACTTGCACCAAACGATTTACTCGTTAGCATCAATGAGCAACGCATCACTGTTTCGCGCTTGAATAGCATACTCAATCAACTCAAACTTGGTGAACGCATTCGCATTCGCTACTTTCGTCAAGATCTTGAACACGAGACCCGGCTGCAATTAAAAATAGTCGAGCCCATCGCTCAATACCAATTGCTGCCGAGCAATGAGAAATTTAACTGACGCGATACCTTTATCGTGGCGTGACTTATTGCGGGATTATTTGCAGTCATCGGCCTGGCAAGATTTACAGTCTCGTCTCCAGGCTGAAATTGCCTTGCATCCCCAAACGATTTGTCCGGCCCCTGAATTTTTTTTTAAGGCCCTTGAACTGACTGCGGTAGACCAAGTAAAGGTAGTCATTCTCGGTCAAGACCCATATCACTCGCCTGGCTTAGCCCAAGGATTAGCCTTCTCGATTCCTGCGGAGATTGCCATGCGCTCAAAACAGTTTCCCAGCTCCTTACGTAATATTAGTAAAGCACTAGCGCTTGAGGGGCTGGGCTCACTAAAACATGGTGACCTTAGCCATTGGGCTAAACAAGGCGTGCTATTACTCAATACAGCCTTGAGTGTGCGTCTTGGTGAACCAACTAGCCATACCCATTTGGGCTGGAGCAGTCTGATTGATCAGCTTATTCTCCAGCTAGCAAAGCAACGCCCCAATTTAGTCTGGCTCTTATGGGGGGCTCATGCGCAAGCTAAATTATCGCTAATTGAGCGTCCAGAGAATGGCGTCCAGCCCTTGATTTTGCAAGCCTCACACCCGTCAGGCCTGGGTGTTTATAAAACCACAAAACCGTTTTTACAAGCCAACAACACCGGCAGTTGCAGACACTTTATACAAACTAATCAATGGCTTCAGAAGCTGGGTAAAGTGGAAATTAGCTGGACTAGCGAGTAAAAGCCACATAGATTGCCGCTGCCAACCATGCTGCCACGATAGCAACCAACCACTCGAGCATTTGACCAGGCTTTACAAGGGCTCCCAGTAAAGCCAAAAAAGAACCCCCCCAGGCCCCAACAAACCCGGCGCCGATCGCGCCAACCATACCTTTAATGCGCCCTAAACTCTGGCTCGACGGCGTTTTTCGTGCGGGATAAAAGTACCAGGCCGACCAGCCTACAGCGCCCCCAAGCAACAGAAATGCTAAAAACCCCATCACTATCCCCATTAATAAGCCATCATATCTATAATCAGCAACATGAAGCTGCTGACACTAGGCATCAATCATCACACAGCGCCAGTGGCAGTTCGGGAAAAGGTAGCTTTTGATCCTGAATCTCTCCAAGAGGCGCTCCACGATTTACGCTCGCACCTCAGCAGCGTAAATAGTTCTCACCTGCCCGAAGCAACCATTTTATCGACTTGCAACCGCACTGAACTTTACTGCGCTGCTAATGATGCTAAATCTGAAGTTTTACTGCACACCGCAACTTTCGATTGGCTGGCTAAAAGCCAAAAATTGGCGCCTAGCGCTTTAGAGCCCCACCTGTATTCTCTGCCGCAATCGGATGCCGTCAGACATGCTTTTCGGGTAGCATGTGGACTTGATTCGATGGTGATCGGTGAAACCCAGATATTGGGACAAATGAAAGATGCTGTTCGGACCGCTAATGAAGCCGGCACTTTAGGCACTTATCTCAATCAATTGTTTCAAAAAACGTTCGCAGTTGCTAAAGAAGTTCGTGGCTCAACCGAAATTGGTGCGCATTCAATTTCGATGGCTGCAGCTTCAGTTCGTTTGGCAGAGCGGATTTTTGAAAAACTAGCAGAGCAGAAAATTTTATTTATCGGTGCAGGTGAAATGATTTCACTTTGCGCTACCCATTTTGTGGCTCGCCAACCTGTCCTTGCTGCAGTTGCTAATCGTACCCTTGAGCGTGGTCAAGACTTAGCAGATGCAATTTCTGCGCAGGGAATACAAGCAGAAACTTTACGGCTCTCTGAATTACCGGGTCGCCTACATGAATTTGACATTATTATTTCTAGCACCGCTAGCACGCTACCGATTATTGGCCTGGGAATGGTCGAAAGCGCGCTCAAACTCCGACGCCGTAAGCCGATGGTAATGATTGATCTGGCCGTGCCGCGTGATTTTGAACCAGAAATTGCTCGCTTAAACGATGTGTATTTATATACCGTTGACGATCTTGGAGCAATGATTCAAACGGGAGCCTCACTCCGCTTAGCGGCGGTTGATCAAGCCGAAGCAATCATTACCGATCGCGTAGGTAATTTTATGCATTGGCTACAAGGCCGTGATGCAGTGCCTTTAATTCAAGATATTCAACAGCGTGGTGAACATCTACGGCAAATAGAATTAGAGCGGGCAATGAAACGTTTAATGCGGGGTGATGATCCACTTGAGGTTTTAAATCTGATGGCGCAAGGCTTAACCAATAAATTCTTACATGGATCATTGCATGCCTTACAACATGCCAATGGCGCAGAACGGGATGCCCTAATTAAACTCTTGCCCAAGCTGTTTATTGAGCATGCAGGTGCCCATGGTGCCGATCATCATCCAGAATCTATCGGCGACTACAAACCCGCCAAGCCAAAACATTAGATGAAACCCAGCATGCGGGCCAAGCTGGTGCATCTAGATACCCGCTTGGCTGAACTTAACTCTCTACTTACCTCCTCTGAGTCAACTAAGGATATGGACTCCTATCGTAAGTTGACACGAGAGCATGCAGAAATTGCTAGCGTAGTTGAGCAATTTGCCCTTTATCGACAAGCCGAAGCAAACTTAGCGGCGGCCGAAGAAATGCGGGCAGACCCAGAAATGAAAAGTTTCGCTGATGAAGAGCAAAAACAAGCTAGCACTCAAATGCTTGAGCTTGAAGCTAGCCTACAAACCTTACTTTTACCCAAAGATGAAAATGATGAGCGAAATGTCTTTCTAGAAATTCGTGCCGGCACTGGCGGCGATGAAAGTGCGCTATTCGCCAATGATTTATTACGGATGTATACCCGTTTTGCTGAACGGCAAGGCTGGAAAGTTGAGGTAGTGAGTGCTGCTGAATCCGATTTGGGTGGCTATAAAGAAGTAGTTCTACGCTTCATTGGCCAATCGGTCTATGCGCGTATGAAATTTGAATCGGGCGGACATCGGGTTCAACGGGTGCCCCAAACCGAAACGCAAGGACGGATTCATACTTCGGCCTGTACGGTTGCGGTCATGCCTGAAGCCGATGAAATTGAGGCGGTAAAAATCAATCCAGCCGATTTGCGGATTGACACCTTTCGTGCCTCTGGCGCTGGTGGACAGCATATTAATAAAACAGATTCAGCCGTGCGGATAACCCATTTACCCACTGGTATTGTGGTGGAATGCCAAGATGATCGGAGTCAACATCGCAATAAAGACCAGGCCATGAAAGTACTGGTAGCGCGCATCATGGATGCTCGCCAACGTGAACACCATCAACAGGAAGCACAAACCCGTAAATCGCTGATTGGTTCGGGCGATCGTAGTGATCGCATTCGCACTTATAACTTTCCGCAAGGACGTATTACCGAC
>CANKKB010000169.1 GCA_947482555.1 Burkholderiaceae bacterium
CATGCCCCATTAGCTCATCTGGTAGAGCAACTGATTTGTAATCAGTAGGTGGTCTGTTCGAGTCGGACATGGGGCACCACTTTTTTCGATTGAAAATTACTACCCATGGCTAGCGAGTTTGAGACCATTACCGGAATTGGAATTCAATGTGCTCAGGCAGGTAAAAACGAAGAAGCGCTTGAGTGGTTTACAAAAGGAGTAGCCTTAAGCCCTAAATCAGCGCACGCTTATCTCTATCAAGCAAATGCCTATAGTGCCCTAGGAAATTTAGCAGCGGCGTTAAAAAGCTATAACAAGGCAATTGATTTAAATCCGCAATTTGTTGAGGCTTATAACAATCTTGGCTTGTTATTAATTCAGCAGAACGATTATCGCAATGCTTTAATTTATTTTGCGCAAGCGATTCGGGTTGATGCCCAATTTTACGAGGCTTATCTTAACCAAGGCTTCGCTTTATTTGCCTTAGGCGATTATGCCGCAGCGTTACAAAGTTATGAAAAAGCAGTGCAACTACAGCCAAATCATGCGCTTGCTTATAATAATTTAGGCAATACTTACAAGGCCTTAGAAAAACCACTGGAGGCATTGCAGTGTTACGAAAAAGCGCTTGAAATAAATCCCGGCCTTGCCGACCCTTGGTATAACCGCGGTATTTTATTGGGGGATATGGGTCAAGAGCAGGAGGGCGTCCTTAGTTGCGATAAAGCGCTAGCGATTAATCCGCAGTTAGCGCGCGCCAAGTGGGCAAGAACCTTTCTCCAAATTCCACAAATTGCAGATTTTGACGTCGATCCACAAATTGCCCGTACTCAATTTACAGCTAGCTTAGGGACGTTAGACGCTTGGTTTGCCGCGCGCGAAAGTAATAGCAGCAGTCCACTAGGGATTGAGGTCGGACCCGATGTAGTGGGCAGCTTTCAACCTTTTTATTTGGCTTATCAAGCAGAAAACAATCGTCAATTAATGACCACCTATGGACAGTTATGCCGTCGTTTAATGGCAAATTGGGAGCAAAGCCAGGGTTACAAAGCCCGCGATTTTGCGGTCCGCGGACGAATCCGTTTGGGCATTGTGAGCCATTATTTATGCGACCATCCAGTATGGAATGCTTTTTTAAGAGGCCTTGCACACCATTTAAAGCGTAGCGAATTTGAATTAATTTTCTTTTATTTAGGACGAGTGCACGATCAAGAAACGCAACTAGCACGCTCTTTAGCTACTTCATTTATTGAGGGTAAGACGGCAGTAAGCGATTGGGCTGAAACGATCTTGGCCCAACAAGTTGAAGTCTTAATTTATCCCGATGTTGGCATGGATCAAATGACAACCAAGCTTGCTAGCTTGCGATTAGCGCCGCTGCAAATGGTAATGTGGGGGCATCCAGAAACCACCGGTTTACCGACGATGGACTATTTTGTTTCGGCACAGTGCTTTGAAAATACAGCTTCGCCCAATAACTATTCAGAACAATTATTAGCCTTATCAAATTTAGGATGTTGCTATGAGCGTCTGAGTTTCAATCCTACCGAAGTGAACTTAGCGCATTTTGGCATCAATACAAAATTACCCATTTTGGTTTGTCCAGGCAGTGTTTTTAAATATGCTGCGCAATTCGACTGGGTTTTGGTAGAAATTGCCCGTCGCTTAGGAGCCTGCCAGTTCGTATTTTTTGTGGCGAGCAGCAAAGCCAATTTAACAGCGCGCTTTGAGGCACGGCTAACCCAAGCCTTTGCAAAGGAGCAACTGCAGTTAAGTGATTACGTGGTATTTATTCCTTGGCTTGAGCGCCCAGATTTTTTTAGCCTGATGCAGCAGGCCGACGTATTTTTAGATACGCTTGGATTTTCGGGTTTCAATACCGCCATGCAAGCCATTGAATGTGATTTACCGATCGTAACTATGGCCGGAGAATTTATGCGCGGACGGCTTGCGGCTGGAATTTTACAGCGTATGAATTTGCCTGAATTAATTACCCACTCCGCTGAAGAGTACATAGCGCTAGCAGTAAGGTTAGCAAAAGACTCGACCTACCGTGCCAATATCGTTGCACAAATTCAGGCAAACCGAGATGTGCTGTTCAATGATGTTTTGCCCATCCGTGAACTAGAGGCTTTTTTAAGTGCGCACTGCCGAAGTTAATGGTGCAAGTTGATGCGGCGGGTTTCTGGTAAATAAAAAATAGCGAGCAGAGCTGCGCTAGCTAAAAAGACGGTGGGGTACCAAAGCCCAACTAAGGGGCTAGCCCAGGTTTGATTGAGCCAAGTAACAATTAAGGGTAACAGACCGCCAATCCAGCCAGCCGCAAAATTGTGTGGCAAGGTGGCAGCGCTACTGCGCCGCTTTGCAGGAAAGAGCTCAGCCAATAAAGCCGATTGCGGGCCAATGACTAAGGCTAAAGGTATCGATAGCAGAACTAAAACCAAACCAAGTGCTAGGCTATTTTGCGCTGCATTGCTAGACAAATATCCCAATAGAGCAAAGGCGGGCAAAATAAAAAGTGTACCGAGAGTAAGGCCAGCAATCACAATTGGCTTTCGACCCAAGCGATCAGAAAGTGCGCCAGCAAAGATGGTTAAGGGGAATAATGCAGCAGTGGCAAAGATGCTTAAGGTATTGACTAATTGAGGATCTATTTTGAGTGCAGATTTTAAATAGATCGCGGTATACACTTGCACACAAAAAAATAATACTGAGCCACCCGCTGAAATACAAAAGAATAATAAAAACATATGTCGACGGGTTGTCTGGTCGCGAAAATTATCGCGTAAAGGTGTTTTACTAATTATCTTTGCGCTATGAAGTGCTGTAAAAATTGGTGTTTCTTCTAACGCTAGGCGGGTTTTTAGGGCGATGATGAGAAGTAATATTGACACCCAAAAAGGGACGCGCCAGCCCCATTCTTGAAATGCTTCGGGACTCAGTACGAATTGCAAATAGGCTATTTGTAAGGTTGAAGCTAATATTCCCAAGGGGCCCATTAGCTGCAAAATACTTGTCTGAAAGCCCCGTTTTTCTGCGTTAGCATGTTCGGCTAAATACACTGCGCTGCCGCCAATTTCACCGCCAGCAGATAAGCCCTGCAATAAGCGCAAGGCAATCAGCAGCACTGGCGCAGCATAGCCAATTTGATTAAAGGTAGGTAAGAAACCGACCGCCAAAGTAGACCCACCCATGAGCGTCATCGTGATCAAAAAAACGGGGCGCCTGCCAATCCGGTCAGCTAAAGATCCAAAAAACGCTGCCCCAATGGGGCGAAATACCATGCCCACGCCAAAGGTCGCCAAGCTAGCCAGCAAGCTGTTGGGTGACGTTGCATCGCCGTTGCCAAATGGGAAGAATAAGGGGCCAAATTGAATTGCTAAAGCCGCAAAGCAGAGGAAGTCATACCACTCTAAAAAGGTGCCAAAACAGGCCGCCAAAGCTACTTTGCGATATTTTTTTGAAGTATTTATACTATTTAAGGTATTGATTTTATTAAACCTTTTATCTAAATAAGGCTTTTTTATTGCAAAGCAGCAAAAAAGCCTTGATTTCTATCTACAGCTCCATTAAAGTACTATGGTGCAGTGCAATATTTATGATGTATTTTTTAATGTCTTTTAATTTTTAAATGGAAAATCAGATGAACCAAGATCAAATTACCGCTAAATTGTCTCAAATTCAAAACAAAGGCCTCGAGTCTACTTTTTCTTTAAGCGAAGCTGCTTTAGAAAATGCAGAAAAATTGGCTGCCCTCAACTATGCTGCTTCTAAAGAAGCTTTAGTGAATGCTCAAGACAGCTTTCAGGCTGTTTTGACTGCCAAAGACCCAAAACAAGTTACTGAAATGATGAGCGTTGATGCCTTACAAGAAGTTAGTGATCAAGCTAGCGATTATCAACGTAAAGTAACCCAGTTATTGCGTGATAGCAACAAAGAGTTTGTAAATGTAGTCGATGCAAGCATTGATGAAATTCAAGCGAGC
>CANKKB010000170.1 GCA_947482555.1 Burkholderiaceae bacterium
ATTCGATCGGCCAAAGTCGACTTGCCATGATCGATATGGGCGATGATTGAGAAATTACGGATTAAATCCATTGCGCTTTAAGAAATCCATCAGAAAACGCCTTGCTGCAACACATCAAAATGATGCGCTGCAAAAAGCCGTCTTACCCGCATTGTAATGGTTGCACAGAAACCCTACTTTGCAGGGCTAGTGTGGCTACCCCAAAAGCAGAAAAACCGGCTTTTGGGGTGATTTAGGGCTTATTTGGACGAATTGGCAAGACTAGGGTGCTATCGGTACGGCGCACAAAAACAGGCACTGAACGACTTGGATCTAGGCTCTTGGCAAGGGCTTCAAATTGCTTCACCCCAGTAATATCAGTATCACCAATTCGCACAATGACATCACCTACGCGCACGCCAGCACGCGCCATTGGGCCATCATTAATAGCCGTAATCTCGATTCCATTCTTGATACCTAAACTTTGTTTTTTGGCATCCGTCAATTCTGCGACTGCAACCCCAAATGCTGAATTCAAAGCGCCACTTTGCGGGGCTGAATTCTCGGCTTTTTTGCTTGCCACTTTTTCACTAGGCTCGGCGTCGGCCACCACCACAGATAAATCTTTGGCAGCGCCCTTCCGCCAAACTTGGACTGTTGCACGCGTACCCGGTTTGGTCTGGCCAACTTGGCGCGGCAAATCAGTTGATTTCTGAATCTCCAAGCCATTGAAATTCAAGATCACATCGCCTGCCTCAATTCCACCAAGCGCTGCTGGGGCACCTGGCTCAACATTTCGTACATACGCGCCCCGCGGCTTGCCAAGACCCAAACTTTCAGCAGTCTCTTTGGTTATGTCGCCGATTGAAACCCCAATCCGACCGCGGACTAATTTCCCACTTGCCCTTAACTGATCAGCAACTCGCATTGCCTCATCAATGGGAATGGCAAATGAAATTCCCATATAACCACCAGAGCGACTAAAAATTTGTGAGTTAATGCCAATGACTTGCCCGGCGGTATTGAGCAAAGGTCCTCCAGAATTTCCTGGATTAACGGCTACATCAGTTTGAATAAAGGGTAAGTAATCGCCAGTATCACGGCTTTTTGCTGAGACAATGCCAGCTGTGACAGTATTTTCCAAGCCAAAAGGTGAGCCAATCGCTAGCACCCACTCACCAACCCGAACCCTAGAAGAATCTCCTAGTGGTAATTTAGGTAAGCCATTAGCCTCAATTTTAATTAGCGCGACATCGGTACGCTTATCGGCGCCCAACAATTTTGCTTTTAATTCACGCTTATCGGTTAAGGTGACGTAGATTGTTTCTGCGCCCTCGATAACATGCGCATTGGTGAGAATATAACCATTAGCATCAATGATGAAACCCGAACCGACGCCACGATCGTTTTCTTGGGGCGCTCCAGGACGATTCTGACCTGGATTAGGAGCTTGATTTGGTCCCTTGGGTGAACCAGGCATGCCTGGAATATTGGGGAAAGGAATGCCGAAAAAGCGTCGAAAAAACTCTTGCTGCTCATCTGCACCTCCAGGGCCATTAGCGCCTGCTTGTTGCACAGCGATTTTTTCAGTTGTACGAATATTCACTACTGCTGGACTGGCTTTTTCGACTAAATCGGCAAAATCAGGGATCGCCACTCGGGGAGCTTGCGCCAAAGCAATCGACGTAAATGGCACTGGTGTAAAGCCAAGAATGGCAATAACACTGAGGGTATGAAGTAATAATTTTTTCATCAGGATCAACTTAGTAGGGGAAATTTGAAGCGAACTTCGTCAAGCGAAGATAACTCTATATCAGGTCAACTTACCAAAAATCAAGGTGCCGTTAGTACCCCCAAAGCCAAAGTTGTTTTTCACTGCATAGTCAATCGGCAGATCCCGCGCTGTATTGGCGCAGTAGTCCAAATCGCACTCGGGGTCTTGATTAAAGATATTGATGGTGGGTGGTGATTTTTGGTGATGTAAGGCCAAAACAGTAAAAACCGCCTCTAAGCCGCCGGCACCCCCTAATAAATGGCCCGTCATCGACTTGGTGGAATTAATAACAACCTTTTTGGCGTGATCGCCTAAGGCAGCTTTAATGGCCTCAGTTTCATTTTTATCGCCCAGTGGGGTCGAGGTTCCATGTGCATTAATGTAATTAATTTGGTCAGGGTTTAAGCCTGCATCACGCAAAGCGTTCAGCATGCAACGACGTGGGCCATCCATATTAGGGGCAGTCATATGAAAAGCATCCCCGCTCATTCCAAAGCCGACGAGTTCGCAATAAATCTTAGCGCCGCGCGCACGAGCCTGCTCATATTCTTCCAAGACCATCACGCCCGCTCCTTCACCCAGCACAAAACCATCGCGGTCCTTATCCCATGGGCGTGAAGCGGTAGTTGGGTCATCATTGCGGGTTGAAAGTGCGCGGGCCGCAGCAAAACCACCGACGCCTAAAGCGGAAATAGTCGACTCGGCACCACCTGCAAGCATGACATCTGCATCACCTGCTTGAATTAATCGGGCCGCCAAACCAATGCTATGTAGACCGGTAGTGCAAGCAGTCGCAGCTGCAATATTGGGCCCTTTTAAATTAAATAAAATACTTAAATGGCCTGAGATCATATTGATAATTGAGCCAGGCACAAAGAATGGAGAAATCCGCCGCGGCCCGCGGGCTAAGAGCTCGGCACCAGTATCTTCAATCATCGGTAGGCCACCGATTCCTGACCCTACCATGACGCCAATCCGCTCGGCATTCGCTTCGCTTACTTCAATACCGCTATCTTGTAATGCTTGAGTTCCAGCAGCAATGCCATAGTGGATGAAATGGTCCATATGGCGAGCCTCTTTAGCAGAGATGTAATCTTCAACATTAAAATCTTTAACCTCACCCGCAAAATGAACGCTCAGCGGGGCATGATCAAACTTAGTAATCGTAGCAATGCCTGATTTACCGGCAAGCACATTCGACCAAGCAGTTGCGACAGAATTTCCAACTGGAGAAATAAGACCTAAGCCGGTGACTACGACCCGGCGTTGGTGTTTTAAAGCAGCCACAGCGAGTCCAAATAATTAGCCCTGTGATGCTTTAGATTTTGCGAAATCGATCGCAAGCTGAACAGTCGTAATTTTTTCAGCCTCTTCATCTGGTATTTCAATGCCAAACTCATCTTCTAAAGCCATTACCAACTCTACCGTATCAAGTGAATCGGCGCCGAGGTCATTTACAAAAGAAGATTCATTCTTAATATCTGCTTCTGGTACGCCCAATTGCTCAGCAACAATTTTCTTAACACGTTGTTCGATGTTGTCCATCAAGTCCCCCTAGGGTAGTAAAAAACAATTTAAGGATTTTATCAGTTTGGCAAGGCCACCTGCCGATTACCGCGCCCAGCTTCTAAAACCCCATACTATAAATCAGGCTAAATACAGGCCCCCATTGACGTGGAGGGTATTTCCCGTAATATAGCCCGCAGCTCCTGAAGCTAAAAAGACCACTGCCTGCGCCACATCTTCAGGGCTCCCTAAACGGGCCAAGGGAATGTTCGCTTTGAGGGCATTTTGTTGCTCTTCACTTAAGGCGCGGGTCATATCAGTATCAATAAAACCCGGAGCCACGCAATTCACGGTTATGTTGCGACTGCCAATTTCCCGCGCTAATGCCCGAGTCATCCCAGAAACCCCCGCTTTTGCTGCCGCATAATTTACTTGCCCTGGATTACCCATATGGCCGACGATCGAGGTGATATTAATAATGCGCCCGAAACGGGCTTTCATCATCGGTCGCAAAACCGCTTGGGAAAGTCGAAAGACAGCACTCAAGTTGGTATCAATCACATCTGCCCACTCCGCAGTTTTCATGCGCATCGACAGTTGATCACGGGTAATGCCAGCGTTATTCACCAAAATCTGAATGCCGCCAAATTCTTTACAAATAGCCTCAATCATTTGCTCGCTAGC
>CANKKB010000171.1 GCA_947482555.1 Burkholderiaceae bacterium
ATGCTGGTGCGCCCGGCGCGAATCGAACGCGCGACCCTTGGCTTCGGAGGCCAATACTCTATCCACTGAGCTACGGGCGCATTTAGAGCTTATGTTCTATTGTAAGTGTCCAATTGCATTGGGCTCGTTATAATTAATCAACCAACGAAAAAACAGCAAAAAAGAGCAAAATAATGAGCAACGGCCATGGTAGTTTAATTAAAACCCCAAAACAATTAATTATTGTGGTTGGCCTCAGTTTTTTTGTACCGCTACTCATTATTTTATTGTTAATGGTTTATGTAAACAGTGGCAAACGCGAGTCTGGCGGCGGGGCCGAGGCAGAAAAACAAACTGCACAGTTAATTAAACCCATCGGCCAAGTTAACCTGAGTGCGGCTGCATCTGCCCCAGTGGCAGCCAGCGCCGAGCCAGTTACACCTGCCGCCACCATTGCAGCCCCTTCCGCTAGCCCAGCACCGAAGGCAGCCGCGAAGTAAACCTACTCATTTTTGGCAATTAGCGCCAATTGATAGGCGGCTTTTTGGGGCATGCCAGTAGCACCAGCTACCACCTTAGCAATTTCTTTGCTACCCAAATATTCACTCAGCACCTGAATCCAGCGATTCAATTCAACCGCTTCGACTGAGCGCGGTTCACTCGACTTATCCCCGGCTACTAAAATAATAAATTCTCCCTTAAGGCTTGTTGCGTTATCGAGCCAGCTTGCCAGGGCGCCCGCATTTAAATAGGCGATAGATTCAAATTTTTTAGTCAACTCACGACCAATAATGATTTCGCGCTCAGGCTGTAGAGCGGTTGATAGCGCCAATAAACTAGCTTTAATTTGATGTGGCGATTCGAAGAAAATAGTTGCTTGGGCAGATAAATTGATTTCACTTAAAACGCTGTCACGTTCTTTCGCCTTATGAGGTAAGAAACCAATAAATTGAAAACGCCCTTGTAAATGATCTAAAGCTCCGCCACCGACAGAGACAATGGCAGCTAGCGCGCTAGCGCCGGGAATAGGGAGCACTCGAAACCCTGCTTCTTGAACAGCGCTGACCAGTTTGGCGCCCGGATCTGAAATGCCCGGCGTGCCTGCGTCAGAGATATAAGCCCAGCGTTGTGACTGCCTTAAATAGGAAATTATTTTTTTAGTGGCGGTAACTTCATTATGTTCATGTAAGGCCAGACATTTTTTATGAATTCCGAATTGACGCAACAGTGCTGCACTATGGCGAGTGTCTTCACAGGCAATGCCATCCACCGCATTTAATACATGCAGCGCGCGCAAGGTTATATCGCCTAAGTTACCAATCGGGGTGGCTACTACATACAATGCGCTAGTTGGTAAATCTTGTTGTTGTAAAAAATCCGCTAAACCCATTTCCATGGTGACACTCCATTCACATTCATATCATCGGCAAAAAAGCTGAAGCAACAGCAAAAGACTTTCTTCAGCGCGCAGGCCTCAGCCTAGTAACGCTAAATTATCGTTGCCGGATGGGCGAGATTGATTTAATTATGCGTGATCAAGATACTTTTGTGTTTGTAGAGGTAAGGGTTCGTAACTCAAGTAATTGGGGTGGTGCCCTAGCAAGCATTAACACCAGCAAACAAAATAAAATCTACAAAACAGCCCAGCATTATTTACAAGCCCACTATCGCGCTAAGGACTACCCGCCGTGTCGATTTGATGTGATAGCAATTAAAGGCGGCCAACTTCAGTGGCTTAAGGCCGCATTTTGATTTTAAATTGCAATCTAATCGGCAAACTAGAGGCATAATAATGTGATGGACAACAACACCCTCGTGCGTTTGCAGGCGCGCTCTGCGCAGCACTTTCTCGATAGCATTGAGGTGCAACAAGTCGCAGCAAAAGAGCTGCCAGTAATAGTAGCTATTGCTGTTCTGGCGATGGTTGAATCCCTTAATGCAGGCGGCAAGATAATGGCCTGCGGCAATGGCGGCTCTGCAGCTGATGCGCAACATTTTGCAGCTGAGTTGATGGGTCGTTTCGAGCGAGAACGGCGTGAGTTAGCTGCAGTTGCCTTGACTACAGACACGTCAATTTTGACGGCAGTAGGTAATGACTATAGTTATGACCAAGTTTTTAGCAAGCAAGTACGTGGCCTAGGCAAAAGCGGCGACATCTTATTGGCCATCACTACTTCTGGTAATTCAAAGAATGTCATTAAGGCGGTTGAAGCTGCACAAGCGATGGGCATTAAAGTGATTGCTTTAAGCGGTAATGGCGGCGGCCAATTGAACAATGTATTGGGTGCAAATGACTTGCTTCTAGCTGCGCCCTCTTCCCGCACTGCCCGTATTCAAGAAACCCACTTAGTGTTATTGCACGCCTTGTGTGATGGCATTGATCATGTGATGTTCGACTAATAGCAGAGGTGAAATAGCATGAAAATATTATCGCGTTTAGTGAGTGCGCTGTTATGCGTGGTAGCGTTACTAACTTTATTAAATGCCTGTGGTGTTATTGCAGTAGGCGCTGTAGCAGGCGGAGCAAGTGTGCTCGCCGACCGGCGTACAGCCGCGGCGCAAGCTACTGATATCGGTATTCAGTTAGAGGCTAGTGCGCAGCTGAGCAATAAGTTTGGCAATGATGCACATATCAATGTAAGTTCATTTAATCAACAAGTACTTTTAACTGGTGAAGTAAAAACAGCAGCCATTAAGGCTCAAGCTGATGCCGATGTAAAGCAAATAAAAAATGTGCGGGCAGTTTTTGATGAATTAATTGTTGGGCCGAACAGTTCTTACACTGCGCGGGCAAATGATGCCTATCTCACTTCAAAAATTAAAGCAGAAATGATTTTTACTAATAACCTTCCCTCTAATTCAATGGATATTGTGACTGAAGGCACAAACGTTTACATGCTCGGTATTTTGACCGCAGCCGAAGCTGCAAGTGCGAAGAAAATCGCTAGCTCAACGAATGGTGTGAAGGCGGTTTATACGTTTTTTGATTTGATTTCCGAAGCCGATAAAGAACGTATTGATACAGCCAATAAGAATGCATCTGCAGGATCAACTAAACCAGCGCCGCAATAAATATCGCTGCCACAAACTTTACTTGGTTGAGTTTGTTTTTTTCAGTAACCAGCGCAAAGCTTTGCTTGATTGATTTAAATTCGATTTGACGGCAAAGTCAAAATCCGCAAGCTGAATATTAACGGCTTCAGCAAAAATAGTGCTGGGGTTTGCAGGGGGCAATCTTAGGCAGGCCTCTGCTTCTCCATAGGCATAATCAATTTTCATTCCCGCTTTTTGTGCCAAGTGCATCATGATTTTGTTTTGCGCTAAGCAATGGACAAATAAAGTAGTGACCTGAGTATTGCGCGCATGGACAATTGCCCGCTCCAACAATGCAGCCCCATAACCTTGAAAACGACTTTCAGCTAAAACGGAAACCCCAAATTCGGCGGCTTTACTGCGTTTTTTGCCAGCTGGCAAATAGGCCAAGTGCGCAATCGCGACCAGCTTTAAGTTGGCATCAAAAATACCAAAAACTGCATCCCGGCTAAAGTTAAGCTGAGCAACGTAGTTTTCAATGACGGCATCGGCTGTAGGAATCCCAAAGCGCAAGCGGCGATCTTCAGCACCCAAAAGTAAAAAATGCGCCAAGATCGTTGGCCGGTAACCGGCATGCAGCTCTCTTACGGGGGCGCTATTAAGCCCATACATAAGGGGCTTAAGGGCTGGTTTTGCGGCGCTTGATGGCGATATATTGTGCATTGCGTCATTTTACCCCGTTTTAAGTGATTAACTAGGGTTTTCCCTAATAATGGATATTTAGGGGTTTTTGTAAAGAATTTCTGAAAATATAAGCAGAAATACCTAGATGGGTGTTGACATCTTGTAATTGTTGTGTCATAGTAGCGGACTTCGCTGAAATTTCTTAAAAAAGCACTTTCAGC
>CANKKB010000172.1 GCA_947482555.1 Burkholderiaceae bacterium
AATTTAACCCTTTTTACCCTATTAGAGTCTAGGAGTTCTATGTCTTACGCAAACCCACAAGCGGCCGGTTTGGCTTCAAATACCCAAACTCCTGGCCTTAATCCTGGGGCTCCAATCAGCCAAACACCCTCAGCAGGCTTTATGGCAGGTGGGGTTGGCGCGGGCCAAACGACCCAATTATCTGATTACAAAATTATTCGGCGCAATGGTTCAGTAGTGGCTTTTGAGCCCTCTAAAATCGCTATCGCGGTAACTAAAGCATTTTTGGCGGTCAACGGTGGTCAGGGCGCAGCTTCCGCAAGGGTTCGCGAGCAAGTTGAGCAATTAACCAGTGTTGTTGTGCGCGCATTATTGCGCAGCCGCCCGAATGGTGGAACTTTTCATATAGAAGATATTCAAGATCAGGTAGAGCTGGCATTGATGCGAAGTGGTGAGCACAATGTTGCTCGGTCATATGTTCTTTACCGCGAAAAGCGCAATCAAGAGCGTGTCTCGCAACAGGTTTTATCGATTGAGGCGAAAGGCCAAGAAGAGCAAGCGAAACCGCTATTGCAAGTCATGGACGAGGGGGTTTCACGACCTTTGGATATGGGTGCTTTACGCACGATTATTGAAGCCGCCTGTGAGGGCCTCGGTAATCATATCGATGCTAGCCCGATCATTACTGAAACAATTAAAAACTTATACGATGGCGTGCCGTTATCGCAAGTTTATGATTCGGCAATTTTAGCTTCCCGCACCTTAATTGAAAAAGATCCAGCCTACAGCCCAGTAACTGCGCGTATCTTAATGCACGTGATACGTAAAGAAATTTTAGGGCGCGAAGTATTGCAAGGGGATATGCAGGCAGAGTACCCAAATTATTTCCCCAAGTACATTCGCCAGGGTATTGATGCAGAATTACTTGATCCCCGTTTAATGGAGTATGACTTAACCCGATTATCGGCAGCGCTAAATGCAGATCGCGATTTACAATTTAACTATCTAGGTTTGCAAACATTGTATGACCGCTATTTTTTACATATTGAAGATCATCGTATTGAAATGCCGCAGGCATTTTTTATGCGTGTCGCAATGGGCTTGGCCCTCAATGAATTAGATCGCGAACGCCGGGCGATCGAATTTTACGAAATTCTATCAACCTTTGATTTCATGTCGAGTACGCCGACTTTGTTTAATTCGGCAACGACGCGCCCCCAATTATCGAGCTGCTACCTCACTACGGTAGATGATGACCTGGATGGCATTTATGAGGCACTCAAAGAAAATGCCTTGCTCTCCAAGTTTGCTGGTGGCTTAGGTAACGATTGGACTAATGTGCGCGCTCTTGGAAGCCATATTAAAGGCACCAATGGTAAGTCACAAGGCGTTGTGCCATTTTTGAAGGTTGTGAACGATACTGCAGTTGCAGTCAATCAAGGTGGCAAGCGCAAAGGCGCGGTTTGTGCTTATTTAGAAACTTGGCATTTAGATATCGAAGAGTTTTTAGAGTTACGCAAAAATACGGGTGATGATCGCCGTCGTACGCACGACATGAATACATCGAATTGGATTCCTGATTTATTTATGAAGCGGGTGATGGAGAATGGAGATTGGACTTTATTCTCACCTTCCAATACCCCAGATTTGCATGATAAATTTGGTAAAGCATTTGAGGTTGCTTATGTTGCCTATGAGCAAAAAGCCGAACGTGGCGAGCTCAAGCCAAGCCGTAAAATTCCTGCGCAACAACTTTGGCGCAAGATGTTGGGTATGCTGTTTGAAACCGGACACCCTTGGATTACGTTTAAAGATCCCTGTAATATTCGTAGCCCCCAGCAGCATATTGGTGTGGTGCATTCATCGAATTTGTGTACCGAGATTACCCTCAACACGAATGAGACTGAAATTGCAGTCTGTAACTTAGGTTCAGTGAACTTAACTGCTCATATGACTAGCGATGCGAATGGCAAAATGGTTTTAGACCATGCCAAGCTACAAAAAACGATTCGTACGGCGATGCGTATGTTGGATAACGTCATCGATATCAACTACTATGCAGTAGCTAAGGCACGAAATTCAAATTTAAAGCATCGTCCAGTTGGTTTGGGCATTATGGGTTTCCAAGATTGCTTACACATGCAGCGCATTCCCTATGCTAGCGAGCAGGCCGTGGAATTTGCTGATAGCTCAATGGAGGCGGTCTGTTACTACGCCTACCAAGCATCGAGTGAGCTAGCTGAAGAGCGGGGCACCTATAGCACCTATACCGGGTCTTTATGGGATCGTGGCATTTTGCCGCAAGACTCAGTGCAGTTACTGGCTGAAGAGCGGGGTGGATATGTTGAGGTGAATATGTCGTCTACGCTGAACTGGGATGGTCTGCGCAGCAAAATTAAGCAGCATGGCATGCGCAACTCGAACTGTGTAGCAATTGCTCCAACCGCAACCATTTCTAACATTATTGGAGTTTCGGCTTGCATTGAGCCCACTTTTCAAAATTTGTTTGTGAAGTCGAATTTATCGGGCGAATTTACAGTTGTAAATGAGTACTTAGTGCGCGATTTAAAAGATCGTGGTTTGTGGGATGAGGTCATGATTGCCGATTTGAAATATTTTGATGGCACGCTCTCGAAAATTGATCGCGTTCCCCAAGATTTACGAGATTTATATGCCACCGCTTTTGAAGTCGAGCCAAGCTGGTTAGTTGAAGCTGCATCGCGTCGTCAAAAATGGATTGATCAAGCGCAATCGCTCAACATCTATATGGGCGGTGCTTCGGGCAAGAAGCTCGATGACACCTATAAGTTAGCTTGGTTGCGTGGCCTGAAAACTACCTATTACTTGCGTACCATGGCCGCAACGCACGTGGAAAAATCGACGGTGGCTAGTGGCCAACTCAATTCTGTTTCGAGTGGCGGCGGCGTGGCGGGTACGGATGCAGCAGCGAGTGCCGCTGGCATTGTTACTGATGGCCCGGCTTGCACAATGCGTCCGGGTGACGCAGGTTTTGATGAATGTGAAGCTTGTCAGTAAGCGCTGCTTACAACAAGCAAGAATGGATTAAGGAGAAGAATATGTTGAATTGGGAAGAGGATGTTGCGCCAGCACTAGCTAAAGTAGGTTTGGCCCCTCAGCCAACGGCAGTTGATGTAAAGCGGGTCGAACCCCAGCCCCTTCGAGCTGATGAGGATGCCATTGTGGCGCCACAGCCTGTTAGCGCGAATAGTCCAGCAAAGGATAATGCGGTTGCACGGCGGGTTAATGTGGCCGATAAACGGGTGATTAATGGCACAACCGATGTAAATCAGCTTGTACCATTTAAATATAAATGGGCTTGGGAAAAATATTTAGCTGGCTGCGCCAACCATTGGATGCCGCAAGAGATTAATATGAACCGCGATATTGCGCTCTGGAAAGATCCCAATGGCCTAACTGACGATGAGCGCAGAATTATTATGCGTAATTTAGGTTTTTTTACTACTGCAGACTCTTTGGCTGCCAATAATATTGTGTTGGGCACCTATCGCCAAATTACTGCGCCAGAATGCCGCCAATATCTTTTGCGTCAAGCGTTTGAAGAGGCAATTCATACTCATGCCTATCAATATATTGTGGAATCGCTGGGCTTAGATCAGGGCGAAATTTTTAATGCTTACAACGAAATTGCCTCTATTCGTGACAAAGATGAGTTCTTAATTCCCTATATTCACGTCCTAACTGACCCTGCATTTAAGACTGGAACATTAGAAAACGACCAAATATTGCTCCGCTCCTTAATTGTTTTTGCTTGTGTAATGGAGGGATTATTCTTTTATGTTGGTTTTACGCAAATACTTGCAATGGGTCGTCAAAACAAAATGACGGGTGCTGCTGAGCAGTATCAATACATCTTGCGCGATGAGTCAATGCATTGCAATTTTGGCATCG
>CANKKB010000173.1 GCA_947482555.1 Burkholderiaceae bacterium
ATTGTGGAAACGCCAGTAAAGTTGTCTGAAGAGCAGAAAAAATTACTGCGTCAATTTGATGATAATTTAAAGCAGGGCGGTGAAAAACATAGCCCGCATCAAAATGGGTGGATCGATCGCGTCCGTAGTTTTTTTAATTAAAGCAGTGTTCCTCAGCAGGGAAGTTGCCAGCCTTTACTTCCCTGACAAATGCTTTTACAGCCGCCTCAATGGAAGATTCGCCAAGCAGAAAGTTTTTGACAAACTTGGCGGGTTTGCCAGGGGTCATACCCAACATATCGGGTAAGACTAAAACTTGTCCTGAACAATCAGCTCCTGCGCCAATTCCAATTGTTGGAATGGAGACTTCGGCTGTAATGCGTTTACCCAGCGAAGAAGGGATGGCTTCTAGAACCAGCATTTGCGCGCCAGCTGCAGTGCACGCTTTGGCTTCGGCTATCATCGCGCTGGCAGCATCAGCTACTTTCCCTTGTACTTTATAACCGCCAAGGATGTGGACTGATTGAGGTAATAGACCTAAATGAGCGCAAATAGGCACGCCACGATCCACTAAAAATTGGATGGTTTCAATTTGCCAGCGGCCACCTTCAAGCTTGACCATGTTGGCGCCGGCACGCATTAACTCAGCGGCAGACTCAAGGGCTTGGTGGGGCTCACCATAACTTGCAAAAGGTAAGTCGGCTATTAAATACGCGCGTGTATTCGCACGATTAACACAAGCAGTGTGATAAGCCATTTGGGCAATTGTCACTGGCGTAGTACTGCTGTGGCCTTGCACCACATTCCCCAAAGAATCGCCAACCAAAATGACATCAACTCCCGTGCGATCTAATAAAGCAGCCGCAGTAGCATCATAGGCGGTGAGCATCGTGATTTTCTCGCCTTGCGCATACATGGCAAGAAGGGTATTGATTGTTATTGGCATGATGCCATCAGCGTAACTCATAGGAATGAGTGTAATGAATAAATGCCCTGTTGGGCGCTTAGTTGAGTGTTTTGTAGGGGGGTTCGCTTGACTTAATCAGCGTTTTTGCATCGCAGGTACAGTTTCGACAGGCCAGCTTATTAATGCGTTGGTGTGCTACTTGGGGTAAAAAGGCCTTGAGAATCCCAAATTCGGGTAAAAATAATTCAGGACAAATTTCTAGTAGGGGCAATAATACAAATGAACGTTCAGTAATACGTGGGTGAGGTAGCGTGAGCTCTGTATCGTTTTGAGCGCAACCATCGAAAATTAAAATATCTAAATCAAGGGTGCGTGGGGCATTTTCGTAGGGGCGCTCGCGACCAAATTGCTGCTCTATTGCTTGGCAGACATACAGCAAGCCATAAGGCTCTAGTTCAGTTTCAATTTCGACTACGGCATTAATGTAATCATTACCAAGGGCATCAACAGGGGCACTTTGGTAATAACAACTTTTACTCACAATATGTAATTCATTACGTAAAGCGAGACAAACGATGGCATCGGTAATAATTTGCCGAGTATCGCCAAGGTTGCCACCAAATCCAATAAAAGCTCGCGCCATTAATCTTTCCCATTCAAGATAAAGCTACTTTACTGAAAAAAGCTAAAGTTTGCTGGCTGCGTAAATATGTATGATTCTTATAGAGAAACGCACGGGCAAATAAAGTACGCCATAATTACTTCTCTTTTGTAAGGGCTAACCCTTTTATGAGATCCATTGATGGTTGATATATTGGTAATTGGCGGTGGAAATGCCGCCCTATGCGCCGCTCTTATGGCTCGGGAAGCAGGCGCTTCAGTCTGTCTATTAGAGTCAGCGCCCTTCGAATGGCGCGGTGGAAATTCTACCCACACGCGAAATATTCGCTGTATGCACGATGAGCCCCAAGATGTTTTATTAGAGACCTATCCAGAAGAGGAGTATTGGCAAGATTTATTGAAGGTCACGGGAGGAATTACCGATGAGAAGCTCGCCAAAATAGCGATCCGAGAATCCAGTACTTGTCGCACATGGATGCGAAAATATGGAGTGCATTTTCAAGCGCCGCTATCAGGGACTTTGCATTTATCTCGTACCAATGCTTTTTTTATGGGAGGCGGTAAAGCTTTAGTCAATGCATACTATCGAAGTGCTGAAAAATTAGGTGTAAAAATTTGTTACAACGCACCGGTAAAGTCAATTGAGCTAGTGGGCCATCAATTTAGCGCAGCCATTCTTGAAAATGGTGAGCGTATTACAGCTAAAGCTTGTGTCTTAGCCGCAGGCGGTTTTGAATCCAATATTGAATGGCAAAGAGAGGCTTGGGGTATTGATGCGCAGGGCAAAAGCCCGGCAGATAATTTTTTAATTCGCGGTACAACTTTTAATCAAGGTACTTTATTAAAAAATCTGATCGAATCTGGCGCTGATTCAGTTGGAGATCCTACTCAAGCACATATGGCTGCCATTGATGCGCGCGCACCGTTATATAACGGGGGAATATGCACCCGCATCGATTGTGTCTCACTTGGTATTGTTGTAAATGAGAATGCCCAACGTTTTTATGATGAAGGCGAAGATTTTTGGCCTAAGCGTTATGCGATTTGGGGGCGCTTAGTGGCACAACAACCCAATCAAATTGCCTATTCCATCATTGATTCAAAATCGATTGGCCACTTTATGCCGCCTGTATTTGAGGGCACGATTGCCGATAACATGGTTGATATCGCCTTACAGCTAAAACTCGATCCCTTAGCCTTAAAGCAAACCGTAGATGAATTTAATACCGCTTGCCAGCCTGGAACTTTTGACCATACCACTTTGGATGATTGTCATACCAAGGGAATTACGCCAGCTAAAACCCATTGGGCTACGCAGATTAAGGCACCCCCTTTTTATGCATACCCACTTAGACCTGGTGTTACCTTTACGTATCTTAGCTTGAAAACCGATGCAAGTACCGCGGTCCACTTTAATGGCGCGCCCAGTCATAATTTATTTGTAGCTGGCGAGATGATGGCAGGTAATGTTTTGGGTAAAGGGTATACCGCTGGAATAGGCATGGCAATTGGCACAGCATTTGGACGTATTGCCGGCAAAAACGCAGCCATGGTCGCTATCAATCTTAGATAAAAGTACTCAAAAGGATTCAGTCAAGGTTTATATTCCCCAGCTTGATCTTGCTCGATTGATTATTGAGACTGTTTAGTCCTTTGAGATTTCAGTGCTAAGTGAGGGTATGACTTTGGATTTACGACGTCGCCGCTTGCTGCCTAATTTAGTTACCTTGCCATTTTTTTCATCTTCTACTTTGGCTAAGTTAATCAGTTCTTCACGGGTATTTAAATCGGCCTCAATAAATTGCGTCCACCACAGCCCTAATGAACTGGGTAATTCACCCGTAGTACAGCGTAGTAACATAAAGTCATAACCCGCTCGAAAGCGGGGGGACTCAATGAGGCGATGGGGGAAACGACCTAGACGTTTTTCAAAGCGCGGTTGCATCGTCCAAATTTCGCGCATATCTGCTTCGAAGCGCCGCTGAATAGTTATCCCATTATTTTGGCTGGTAATGGTGTCATCCATCGCGGCGTGTAGAGCAGGTACATTGGCCATACCCCCAGCGATATTGCTGCGCCAGTTTTGGTTTAAATCGGGCCATAACAAACTAGCGAACAGAAAACCAGCAGAGACTCCTTTACCCGCTTGGATACGCTCATCGGTATTGGTTAGCGATAATTTAATGAACTCGGTGCCAGTGCCGCCGGCAGAATTACCATCTAAGGCTTTATCGAGTAATGGCAACAAGCCATGATGAAGACCGGCAGCTCGAAGACCTTCAATAGCAGACCAAGAGTGCCCCGACATCAGTAGCTTAAGAATTTCGTCAAAGAGTCTTGC
>CANKKB010000174.1 GCA_947482555.1 Burkholderiaceae bacterium
CCCAACTGGAATATTAGTTTGTTTCATTACCGCAATCATGGAGCCGACTATGGCCGTATTTTGGTCGGCATTCAAGTACCAAAAACAGATCAAAAAGCATTCCAAGACTTTCTCATCACACTGGGATATCCCCATTGGAACGAAAGTAAAAATCCCGCATATCAACTCTTTTTAAAATAAGATGGCCTACAGTCTCTCCGGAAAATTAGTCGTGGCCATTTCATCGCGCGCCTTGTTTGACTTTGAGGAAGAAAATAATCTGTTTGAGTCCACCGATGACAGCGCTTATATGAAGCTGCAACTGGAAAGGCTGTCGATTCCTGCGCGCACTGGCGTCGCTTTTCCCTTGGTAAAAAAATTATTGGCCTTTAATTCGGGTGACGAGCAACGGGTAGAAGTCGTTATCCTGTCGCGCAATGATCCCGTTAGTGGTTTACGGGTATTTCGTTCAGCAGCCCACCACGGCTTACATTTAGAGCGCGGGGTTTTTACCCGTGGACGTCCGCCTTATCATTACTTACGCTCACTGCATGCCAATTTATTTTTATCTGCCAACGAAGATGATGTTCGGGCTACGATTGATGCGGGCTTTCCAGCGGCTCGAGTTTATCCAGAATCCAATACCAGCGCTGAATCGCATCCCGATGAAATTCGCATCGCCTTTGACGGTGATGCCGTTTTATTTTCTGATGAAGCCGAACAAGTATTTCAGAATAAAGGCTTAGAGGCTTTTGTAGATCATGAAAGCAAAAAGGTTTCCGTGCCATTGCCGCCGGGTCCTTTTAAGCCGCTGTTAGAAGCCCTTCATCGCCTGCAAAATCAATCTAGTGAGCAGGGTATGCGCATTCGCACTGCCTTGGTTACCGCGCGCTCGGCGCCAGCACATGAACGCGCCATTCGTACACTAATGGATTGGGGTATTGAAGTTGATGAGGCAATGTTTCTCGGTGGCTTATCGAAAAGTGATTTTTTACGCGAATTTGAACCTGATTTCTTTTTTGACGACCAAACCGGCCATTGTCAAGCTGCTGCTTCAGTTGCGCCAACTGGGCATGTAGTCTCGGGTATTGCGAATCGCCAAAAATAGAAACTGACAAGTAATGGCGCGCTGGCACACTCGCTTTGACAGTAATATATTCCAGACAATCTGGATTCTCTTAGGATTATTTCTTCTTTATAAATGCCTCCACCCAGCTATTGATGGGGATGGTGTAGACCGATTTAATGATCTACTAGCATTGATTAACGGGCAATCTCCAACGAGTAAGTTTTCTACCATTCATGCCATCTTCTCTACCCCACTTTATTGGGTAGGCTCTTTTTTTGAAAAAGCCAAACTAACTACCGCCTGGTTCAATCCGCTTATTTTTTGCCTGCTTTTATTATTTCTCCTGCGCGAAATGCCAAATCGCACAATGCAATTTTTTGTCGCCATTTTCATGCTCGCTGCCTCAATGTTCCCGAATCACATCATGACTTATTATGGTGAAACACTGACGGCTTGTGCGATTACCTTAGGTATCATAGCGCTCCTCAAAGAGCGGCTTTTTTTAGCGGTGATTTTATTGAGCATTGGTGTAGTGCAAACGCCAGCGACTCTACCTGCACTTGTTTTAACGCTAATTTTTTTAGCCTTAAAGTTACGCAAACCGCTTTACCTCCTCATCCTCCTCATGCCAACTAGTGCCATCATGCTCGAAAACTATTTCAAGTTTGGCGCAATCTTTGCTTCCCCCTACTTAGTAGCCGATCAAGGCACTGTCACTATATTGCCCTATTCTGGTAAGGCTGGTTTTAGTTACCCTTTTGTTTTGGGATTCATTTCAATTCTGTTTTCTTTTGGCAAGGGCTTACTATTTTTTATTCCAGCACTTTTTCTACGGCCTTTTTTTAAACCGCAGACCAGCGTCGAACAGAAATTATTTTTACTCATCGATGCCCTCTTAGTTTTTGTTTTTGGCATGATATTAATCTACGCTAACTGGTGGTCTTGGTATGGTGGTTTTTTTTGGGGGCCCCGGTTTTTTTTGCTGGCCTGTATCCCGGCCTCTCTGCTTTTGGCTTATGGAGTTTGTTTGGCTGAACTATCTTTTAAAACTCGCTTAGTTCTGCTAGGATCGATACTGTGGAGTCTTTGGGTTTGTATCCAAGGTTTTCTATTTAGTGTGCGAGACCTCGGAAGCTGTTTAGAAAATAATGCTGCTTTACAATTTTTATGTTGGTACACGCCAGAATTTAGTCCCCTGTTCAGACAATGGATTGTAGGTTTTCCTAAAATTAACTACTACCAAACTCTTTATATTGTCTGGGGTGCAATTTCGGTTTTATTCAGCATCTGGTGGCTCTTTTTTATTCCTAAAAAGACCAATCAAATGGCTCTACGCTCAAATTAACCGTCTTACTACTTATTTTTTTTATTTTTATGGCTGTAATTAAATCAATAACTCAACTTGGGCAGCAAACGACTTACCCTACTCGCTATGATCCTGGCTTGCTGTTTCCGATTCATCGTGCAGGACAGCGCACTAATTTGTTAAAGCCCAAGCAAACTACTCTGCCATTTTTTGGTGTTGATATTTGGAATGCGTATGAATTAAGCTGGATTAATACCAAAGGAAAACCACAAATTGCTTTAGCTGAATTTATTATTCCAGCAGATTCACCCAAGATGATTGAATCAAAATCATTTAAGCTTTATTTAAATAGCCTTAATAATGAACGCTTTAACTCTGTAGACGAGTTATGTTTGCAAGTTAAGGTGGATTTATCACTGGTAACGGAAGCAACAGTTCTAGTTCGTATTATTAAACCTGAAGAAGCAGCTACTCAAGGTATTCATGAGCTATCTGGTGATTTACTAGATCGCCTTGATCTCGAAGTTGACCCTTCGCTTGCTGCTGATGCAGCGCTACTTAGTGCTGACATCACTGCGGCGCCCATTGAACAATGCTTAGTCTCTCATCTTCTCAAATCAAACTGCCCAGTGACTGGCCAGCCAGACTGGGCTAGTATTCAAATCCGGTATTTTGGTAGACCGATAAACGAAGCAGGTTTGCTGCGCTACCTCATTGGCTTTCGCCAGTTAGGCGAGTTTCATGAGGATTGTGTAGAAACCATTTTTTGTGCGATTAAGGCGCGCTGTGCACCAGAAAAATTAGCTGTTTTTGCGCGCTATACGCGCCGAGGTGGACTTGACATTAACCCATTTCGCGCTGATTACAATGCTGCCTGGCCAGCCAACATTCGGCATGCCAGGCAGTAACATCCCTATTTAAAATGGAATGTCGTCGTCCATTGCGCCAAGCGCTCCTGCCGAGGCTGCTGGGGTAGCGCCTGCATCACTAGACTTAGAGCGGGGTGCATTATCACCGCCATCACTACTCGCGCCAGACATTTTAGAGCCAAGCATTTGCATGGTTTCAGCCCGAATTTCAGTGGAGTATTTTTCTTGACCGCTTTGATCAGTCCATTTACGTGTGCGAAGACTGCCTTCGACATACACTTGCGAACCTTTTTTTAAATACTGACCCGCAATCTCAGCTAACTTGCCGAAAAAAGCCACCCGATGCCATTCGGTAGTTTCTTTCATTTCGCCGGTTTGTTTATCTTTGTAGCGATCTGAAGTTGCTACTGAAATATTCGTTACAGCGTCGCCACTGGGTAAGTAACGTGTTTCTGGATCGCGCCCAACGTTACCCACGATGATGACTTTATTTACCGAA
>CANKKB010000175.1 GCA_947482555.1 Burkholderiaceae bacterium
AATTTTCATCGGGTTGCTGTGATGATCTTCAGCCGTGCCAATCATAATAAATAATTTAGCCCGCTCTAAATCTGGACCACCAAACTCCCAAAAGCTGCCGCCAATCGTGTAGATCATGCCCGCAGCCATATTGACAGAACAAAAGCCGCCGTGAGCAGCATAGTTTGGAGTGCCAAATTGACGGGCAAATAAACCAGTTAGGGCTTGCATCTGATCGCGACCAGTAAACAAAGCAAATTTCTTTGGATCAGTCGCACGAATTTTTCCTAAGCGCTCGCTTAAGATTTCAAACACGCGCTCCCAGCTAATTGGTTCAAAAGCACCTTCGCCACGGGCACTACCGGCTTTACGTAAGAGGGGCTGGGTAATTCGCGCAGGCGATTTTTGTTTCATGATGCCTGCTGAGCCCTTGGCGCAGATCACTCCTTTATTTAGTGGGTGATCCGGGTTGCCATCGATATAAACTAGTTCTCCCTCGCGCAGATGGGCACGAATACCGCAGCGGCAGGCGCACATATAACAAGTGGTTTTCTTAATATCATCAATTGGCTTTTGCTTCCCAATGGGATCGTGGACGGGGGCGCTGGAAAATAGTTTGAACATGTTGTTTAGCTTTTGATAAATTAAAATCTAAGATGTAGGATACACAAAATTGGCAAAAAATGTGGCTTTAAAAAAAGGCGGGTAATAAATAGGTTAAAAAAACTAACTAGAGGTCTTAACTGAACGTAACTTCGGATAGTTGGCTTTAGCGCCATCCAGAAAATTTTCAATTGAGCGCGTTAAATGGCCCTCAAAATTAATTTTGGTTTCATGGTTAAAAATATATTTTCGGGTCGCATAAGCAAAGAAGCTGCCGTGCAGAACCCAGACAAATTCACGCTCATCATCCGAGATGGGCCCCCAGTTTTTATCATCACTGCATAGGGCTCTTAAGGCCATACAGACTGGGTCAATTAGGCGTTGACGAATCATTTTGAGGTATTTCTGGTTCATTCCTGTACCCGCTAAACCTGAATACAAATACACCCGAATCCAGCGCCGCGAGAAGCTATCCTCAAAATACTGTTGATAAAAGGTCACCAGCCGTTTCTTTAGGGGAATGGTTGAATTTTCTAATAAAGCATCCCACTCTTTTTGCCAAGAGTCTAAGAAGATGATTTCAAATACTTCCTCCATCAACACCTGCTTTGAGGGGAAATAGCGATAGAGTAGTGGCTGGGTAATACCTAGACGCTCAGATAGTTCCCGGGTCTTACCAGTAAACCCGAGTTCGGCAAAATAATCGATAGCCCCCGCCAAAATGAGCTCACGTCGTTGGCTGGGCGCCATTCTGACACGTGACTTTTGCGGCGTTTTCTTGCTTATTTTGCGTTTCGCAACTTTAGGGGGCATATGGTGTTATAAAACCTATTGATTGACGCAGTATCGAAATATCGAAAAACCAAAAAAAGCTTAATCAGCCATTGTATTTACTTGGATGGTCCTTGGAGTAGCAGGTCGTCTAAGTAGTTTCCCTAATTAATTACTGATAAATACTATGCAAACTTGGGCATTAATGTTGTATAGTTCTAATTATCAATAGATTAATTAAGCTTCATGCTGTTTTCAGATAACCGTTAATTTTACAGAGGTTCAAATGCCAAGTGATATCGAAATAGCTCAAAAAGCAACTATGAAAAAGATCGCTGGAATTGCCAAGGAAAGCTTGGGCATACCAGAGGACTCACTTGAGCCATTTGGACACTACAAAGCCAAAGTTTCATTGGCATATTTAGATACCTTAAAAAACAAAAAAGACGGCAAACTCATTCTCGTTACCGCCATTAGTCCAACACCTGCGGGCGAGGGTAAAACCACGACAACCGTTGGTCTAGGAGATGCACTGAACTACATCGGTAAAAAGGCCATGATTTGTTTGCGGGAGCCTTCACTTGGACCTGTATTTGGCGTTAAGGGTGGAGCCGCAGGCGGCGGCTATGCCCAAATCGTGCCTATGGAAGATATTAACTTGCATTTCACGGGTGATTTTTCGGCGATTGCATTAGCTAATAATTTGCTGGCCGCCTTAATTGATAACCATATTTATCATGGCAATACCTTGGGTATTGATGTGCGCCGTATTCAATGGAAGCGGGTAGTGGATATGAATGACCGCGCTTTACGCTCCATTACTGCCGCCTTGGGAGGGCCTGGTAACGGCTATCCCCGCGAAGATGGCTTTGATATTGTGGTTGCCTCTGAGATCATGGCAATTTTCTGTCTAGCCACCTCAATCGAAGACTTAAAAGAGCGTCTTTCAAAAATTGTGGTTGGCTATACCCGTGATTTAAAGCCTGTCTTAGCAAAAGATTTAAATGCGCATGGTGCGATGACTGTTTTACTTAAAGATGCTTTGGCCCCTAATTTAGTACAAACCTTAGAAAATAATCCCGCTTTTGTGCATGGCGGCCCTTTTGCTAATATTGCGCATGGCTGTAACTCTGTCATTGCTACTAAAGCCGCGTTGAAACTGGCGGACTATGTTGTAACCGAGGCTGGATTTGGTGCTGACCTAGGTGCTGAAAAGTTTATTGATATCAAATGCCGTAAGTCGGGTTTACGCCCCTCAGCTGTTGTGATCGTGGTAACCGTACGCGCTATGAAATATCACGGCGGGGTTGATGTCGCCAATTTAACCAAAGAAGACTTAATTGCCTTAGATAAGGGATTGGTCAACTTAGAGCGTCACGTCGAAAATATTACACAGGTCTATAACTTGCCCTGCGTGGTTTCGATCAATCAATTCCTGAGCGATACAGATGCTGAAATCGATTTAATCCGCAAGCGGATGGAGCGTTTAGGGGTGAAAGTCGTTTTAGCTTCACATTGGGCGCATGGCGGTAAAGGTGCTGCAGATTTGGCCAATATCGTTGTTGACCTCTGTGAATCTGATAAAAAAATGCAGTTTGTTTATGAAGAAGAAGATACGCTTTGGGAAAAAGTGAATAAGATCGCAAAACGGGTTTACCGCGCTGGTGAAGTGAATGCTGATTCGAAGGTCCGTGCACAAATTGCTAGTTTGCAAGAACAAGGTTATGGACATTACCCAGTATGCGTAGCTAAAACCCAAAGTTCTTTTTCAACCGATCCAAAATTGCGTGGCGCCCCAGAGGGCCACACCATTACCGTGCGTGAAGTGCGCTTAGCGGCTGGCGCAGAATTTATCGTCATGGTTTGTGGCGATATTATGACTATGCCTGGCTTACCTAAAGTACCTTCGGCAGAAAAAATTGACTATATCGATGGCAAAGTTACAGGCCTCTTTTAATCAGCATTCATTTATTAACTCAATTTCAATCAATTTATCTTAATTAGGGAGTGAAATATGTCTCGTAATTCTGCCGAATGGCTTAAAACCCCAAGTTTTCCTAACTCGCATTTTGTCGATAGCCGCATTTATACCGATGAAGGTTTATTTAAAGAAGAGCAAGAAAAAATCTTCAATAAAAGCTGGATTATTGCTTGTCATGAGAGCGAGTTAGTTAATGCTTTCGATTATCGAACTTTCTCGCACCCAGGTGGTGCACCTTTAATCATTGTGCGCGGCGAAGATATGCAAGTGCGCTCTTTTTATAATATTTGCCCGCATCGTGGTAACACGCTTTTGTATGATCCTGTGGGCAATGCGAAGCGCATCACTTGTATTTTCCATGCCTGGAT
>CANKKB010000176.1 GCA_947482555.1 Burkholderiaceae bacterium
AGCCAGATTAGTCATTCTCCCCACCCCCGAAAAAGTCAGCCGAAGCTAAGCGGAACAACCAATCCAACCATCGACGAATCGATATTGGAAAGGAAGGCATGGATTATACCTACGGATTAGTTTGCCATTAAGATGGGGGTTTATTTACCGATATTTGCCTTATTTCACTGAAGGGACCAAGTTATGCCAGCCAAAAAACCGGCTCATGCAAGTACAGCAGCGCTGAGTCCAATTGATCCCAATTTGCGCTACGAACAGGCCTTGAAAGATTTAGAAAAACTCATCGCCGATATGGAGTCTGGCAAGCTTTCTTTAGAAGAAACCTTATTGGCTTATCAACGCGGTGCAGCTCTTCTTAAACATTGTCAAGCCGTTCTGACGCAGGTAGAGCAGCAGGTGCGGGTTTTTGAGAGTTAGAAACGAGTCGCATGAACCCATTTAATTTCGAGGCATGGATGCAAACGCATTCTGCCCGTGCTGAGGCAGCACTAATAAAAAATTTAGATGTTGCCCAAACAGTGCCCCTGCGTTTACACGAAGCGATGCTATACGCAAGCCTGGGGGGTGGCAAGCGCATGCGGCCACTTCTGGTATATGCCGCCGGTGAACTTGGCAATCCTCGTGCGAGTGCAACTGGCACTCAAGCCAATGGTGAGCATGAAAACATGCTCGATACCGCAGCTGCCGCGATTGAAATGATGCATGCCTATTCTTTAGTGCATGATGATTTGCCTTGCATGGATGACGATGATTTACGTCGCGGCCGACCCACAGTGCACAAAGCTTTCGATGAGTCCACCGCACTTCTGGTAGGTGATGCATTGCAAACCCATGCTTTTGAAATATTGGCTAAGTCACCAGGCAATAGCGAGATGCGTCTGGCATTAATTGCGGGGTTGGCCAGTGCCGCTGGTTCGCGTGGTATGGCTGGTGGGCAAGCAATTGATTTAGATAGCGTAGGCGCAAAACTCAATTTAGCTGGCTTACAAAATATGCATCAAATGAAAACCGGGGCATTGCTTACTTGCGCAGTACAAATGGGAGGGATTGTGGCGAACTTATCCCAAGCAGAGATGCATGCCTTGACTTCATTCGCAAGTGCCCTGGGCTTGGCTTTTCAAATAGTCGATGACGTGCTGGATGCCACAGCAGATAGTCAAACCCTCGGTAAAACGGCCGGCAAAGATGCTGCCAACAATAAGCCGACCTATGTGACCCTGATGGGTTTAGACTACGCTCAAAGGCAGGCCCAAGAGATGTACCAACAAGCCCTAGCTAGTATTAATAGTTTTGGTTTGCGTGCAGATGCTTTACGTGGCTTGGCAGCGTTCGTTGTAAATCGAAGAAAATAGACTAATGAAGATGCTTTTGCCCACCATTAATGACCCCAGCGACTTGAGAAAGTTGTCGCGCGAAGAACTGCCGCAGGTAGCGGAAGAGTTACGGCAGTTTATCGTTGATTCAGTCTCTAAAACAGGTGGCCATTTTTCGTCTAATTTAGGTGCCGTAGAGTTAACGGTAGCCTTGCATTATATTTTTAATACCCCTGAAGATCGCTTGGTATGGGATGTTGGTCATCAAAGTTATCCCCACAAAATTTTAACGGGGCGCCGTGAGCGGATGCATTCATTGCGGCAGTTTAGTGGCTTATCGGGTTTTCCACGGCGCGCTGAGAGTCACTACGATACGTTTGGCGCTGGCCATTCTTCCACCAGTATTTCTGCTGCTATTGGCATGGCGCGGGCAGCACAAACAAAAGGTGAAAAGCGTGTGGTAGTCGCGGTGATCGGTGATGGTGCAATGAGCGCGGGCATGGCCTATGAAGCGATGAACAATGCTGGCATTTATGAAGATTTACCTTTGATCGTGATTTTGAACGATAACGATATGTCGATTTCACCAGCAGTCGGCGCTTTAAATCGGTATTTGGCTCGCCTTCTCAGTGGCCAATTTTATTCGGCTACGAAAAAAGGCATTGATCGCGCACTTTCATCAATGGCGCCACCTTTACGGCAATTTGCCAAGCGACTAGAAGATCACGCTAAGGGAATGGTTTCTCCCTCAACTATTTTTGAAGAGTTTGGCTTTACCTATTTCGGCCCAATTGATGGGCATGATTTAGATACCTTATTACCGATGTTACAAAATCTGCGGCGCTTAGCTTTAGAGGGTGGTGGCCCACAGTTTTTGCACGTGATTACGCGCAAAGGTCAAGGTTACGAATTAGCTGAGGCCGACCCAGTGATGTATCACGGCCCGGGTAAATTTAATCCTGAAGAGGGAATTAAACCGACGGGCGCAGGAAAACAAACCTTTACCCAAGTATTTGGCGAGTGGCTATGCGATATGGCTGAAGCCGATGCGCGCTTAGTTGGAATTACGCCGGCAATGCGCGAGGGCTCGGGCTTAGTTGAATTTGAGAAACGCTTTCCACTGCGCTATTACGACGTGGGTATTGCTGAGCAACATTCGGTTACTTTCGCTGCCGGTATGGCGTGTGAAGGTATGAAACCGGTGGTGGCAATTTATTCCACCTTTTTACAACGGGCCTATGACCAGTTGATTCATGATGTGGCCATTCAAGATTTGCCAGTGGTTTTTGCTTTAGACCGCGCTGGCTTAGTAGGCGCAGACGGTGCGACTCATGCGGGGGCATACGACATTCCATTCTTGCGCTGCATACCTAACATGCTCATCATGACACCTGCCGACGAAGCCGAGTGCCGCGATTTACTCACAACAGCTTTTCATCAGTCACACCCTACGGCCGTTCGTTATCCAAGAGGTGCAGGCGTAGGGCGTACTCCACCGAAAGAGTTGCGTAGCTTGCCTCTGGGTAAGGGTGAGGTACGTCGTCAAGCTGGCGCATCGAGTGGCAATCGGCTCGCAATTTTGAGTTTTGGCACCTTACTATATCCAGCCCTTACAGCTGCAGAAGACTGTGATGCAACTGTAGTGAATATGCGTTTTGTTAAACCCCTAGATACTGAATTATTAAAAAAAGTTGCACTTGAGCATGATTTTCTGGTGACACTCGAAGATGGTGCGATTCAGGGGGGTGCTGGTAGCGCTTGCTTAGAGGCCTTAACAGCCATGGGGATCAATAAACCCTTATTGCAACTAGGCCTGCCAGATGAATTTATCGAGCATGGCGACTATAACTTGTTAATGGCGAAGTGTGGCCTTGATTCGGCAGGCATACACGCTGCTATTGCCAAGCGCTTTCCGAGCACTAACAAGCCACAAATTGAGCCATTGGTACAGTCGCTGAGTAAGTAATCTGGCGCCAGAGTTGGCAAAGAACCCAATTTTCCTTGAAAATAGCGTAATGAATGATTTAAACCTCTCCTTTCTTAAAAACCGCACTATGCCTGATGTGCAGTCGACTGCTGATGAGCGGGCGATGCCGATCGAGCAAGTGGGTATTCGGGGCATACGTCATCCATTAACGATTCGTACTGCTAGTGGCACCTTTCCCACGGTTGGAAACTTTACGATGAGTGTTGCCTTGCCAGCTGCTAGTAAGGGCACTCATATGTCACGTTTTATTGCGCTCTTACAACAACAAAATACGGCGATGGATAGTAGTGCTCTCGTCACCATGGCGCAGGAAATGTTGCCGTTATTGCAAGCCGAACAAGGCATGATTCAATTTACCTATACCCACTTTGTCCAAAA
>CANKKB010000177.1 GCA_947482555.1 Burkholderiaceae bacterium
ATCAAGGGGAATTTGGGCTTTAACTTGAGCGGCTAAATCAACCCCTGAAACTGCGCGGCCCAATGCTTCATGGCCGGTGCCGGCAATAGTACACGTGAGAAAAAAGCCCATGGCATAACAATAAATACTGGCTAGGGGATACCGCCTCGTTAAAAGTGCCGTCATTAAGCTCAGTACGATTAAAACAAGTAAAGCACTGATGACCCACTGCGTATAGGTGGCATAAGCTAATAATTCATCGGGTTTTGCTTCAAAGCCAATGAGCGGTAAAAAAGCGAAGCCAATTAAACCCAGCAAGACAAAAAATATCGCCTGCACTTTCCAGCCAATCGATAAGCCACTGCGCTCACTCAAACTCCGATCAATAGCGTAGCCAGCTAGTAAAGCTAAGGCAGGAAAGGTGGGCATGATGTAGCCGGGCAGCTTAGATTGGGATAAGCTAAAGAAACCCAAAATAACCAATACCCAACAACTTATCAGACCGAGGCTAGAAAATTGCCCCCGGCGTTGTCGCCATGCTTGCAGCATTGCGCTACCTACTTGCGGCAGCCATGGTATGAATCCCAATAACAAAAAGGGGAGGAAAAAATAGATTGGTCCAGGACGACTATGTTCCACTTGGGTAAAGCGCTGAAAGTGCTCATTAATAAAAAAGAATTGAGCAAACTCAGGATTGCGTAGCGAAACTAAAATAAACCATGGTGAAGTGATGATCAAGAATAGCAATAAGCCTTTCAGTAAACACAATTCTTTCCAAATGCGCCAATTCCAACTAGCAATTGAATAGACTACAAAAACCATGGCGGGCAGCGCAATACCAATTAAACCTTTGCTGAGCGCTGCTAGAGCCATGGCCGCCCAACATCCCAACATCCAACGAATCCGCATCTTTGCTGTATTACTCGCTTGAGCAAGTAAAAAGCTACACAGCGCTGCAGCTAGGCATGCCGATAAACCCGTATCTAGAGAATTAAAGTGTCCGCCTACAACCCACATGGGGGCAGAGCCCAAAGCTACTGCAGCTAATAGTCCTGCGCGTGGACTATACAAGCGCCAGGCAGTAAAACCGACTAAAAGAATGGTGAGATAGCCCAACAGGCCAGACCATAACCGGGCTTGCCATTCGCCTATCCCAAAGCCCTGAAAGACGAGGGCGGTTGCCCAGATGTGTAAAGGCGGTTTTTCAAAATAGAGATAGTTGTTATAGCGCGGCGTAATCCAATCACCACTTGCAAGCATCTCGCGTGCAATTTCGGCATAGCGACCTTCATCAGAAGGAATTAAGTGGCGATAGTTTAAAGTGCCGAACCAAATGATCGTGTAGACCACTAACAGGGCAAACGCCAGACCGAGTTTGACTGGGGGTTTATTCATGCTGTATCTAGCAGGATAGCAGCCAATACTTGCCGCCCTTCGCCCATCAAAATATTGTAAGTACGGCAGGCAGCTTGCGAATCCATGATTTCAAAGCCAATTCGCGCTTGAATTAGCGGCTTTAGTAGCTCGGGCTTAGGGAAATGCTGGCGTGCGCCAGTGCCTAATATAAATAATTCGGGCTGGCGGGCGCAAATTTGTAAAAAATCGGCCTCAGTGAGTGTTGCAAAGCTTGCTACTGGCCAAGCCACTATATCCCCTGACGGGCTTACTAAAACAGCATGCTGATAGGTTTTTTGATTGATCTCAATATAGTCTGCCCCATAGCCCGAAATCGTATTTAGGCCGGAATAGGCGTCAGAATGAAGCTTCACGTGTGCGCTCTGTCATAATTGAGTGAATTATAGCCAGCCTCTCTATATACCTATTCGTTGAGAATGGGCATTAGATGGCCGATAGATTACGAGTAGACCGATTGTGAAAACCATCCTCAAATCCACCAAACTCAATAATGTGTGCTACGACATTCGTGGCCCGGTGCTCGATCTTGCCCAGCAAATGGAAGAAGAGGGCCAGAAAATTATCAAACTGAATATCGGTAATGTTGGGGTTTTTGGCTTTGATCCCCCTGAAGAAATTCAGCTGGACATGATTCGTAATTTGGGTAATGCCTCTGCTTATTCCGATTCAAAGGGTATTTTTGCTGCACGCAAAGCGATCATGCACTACTGCCAGCAAAAAAATATCCAAGGCGTTACCTTAGACGATATCTATACCGGGAACGGCGCATCTGAACTCATTGTTTTGGCCATGAATGCCTTGTTAAATGATGGTGACGAAGTCTTAGTGCCCGCCCCAGACTATCCCCTGTGGACTGCCGCAGTCAGTTTATCGGGAGGTACGCCGATTCATTATCTCTGTGATGAAGCGAACGGGTGGGCGCCTGATTTAAACGACTTGCGTAGCAAAATTACACCGCAAACTAAAGCGATTGTAGTAATTAACCCGAATAATCCTACAGGCGCAATTTATTCTCAAGAAGTGCTTTTGAGCTTAATCGCGATTGCGCGTGAACACGGCCTCATTTTATTTGCTGATGAAATTTATGACAAGATGGTTTATGACCAAGCAGAACATATTTCGTTGGGGGCATTATCAACCGATGTTGTGACCATTACCTTTAATGGTCTATCGAAAAACTATCGCTCATGTGGTTATCGGGCTGGTTGGATGGTGGTCTCTGGGGATAAAAGCCATGTAATGGATTACATTGAGGGCTTAAATATGTTGTCCTCGATGCGTTTATGTGCCAATGTACCCGGTCAATATGCAATTCAAACTGCACTGGGGGGCTATCAAAGTATTAATGATTTGGTAGCAAGTGGCGGGCGCTTAGCGCGGCAGCGTGAGCTTGCTTGGAACTTAATAACCGCTATCCCCGGCGTAACTTGCGTCAAACCAAAATCAGCCTTATATCTTTTTCCAAAATTAGACCCTGAGATGTACCCGATTACCGACGATCAACTATGGATTACCGATTTTTTGCGGGAGGAAAAGGTCTTATTAGTCCAGGGTACAGGATTTAATTGGGTGAAGCCTGATCATTTCCGCGTGGTATTTTTACCGCATGAAGATGTCTTACGTGAGGCGATTGGCCGCTTAGCTCGCTTTCTTGAACGGTATCGAATAAAACACGGCACTAACAAAGCGTCTATAGCCACTACAACATCATGAAATCAAATGCATTGAAACCGATTCAAGTCGGTCTTTTAGGAATTGGCACGGTTGGCGGCGGGGTGTTTGCAGTGCTTGAGCGTAACCAAGATGAAATTCAGCGGCGCGCTGGGCGGGGCATACGCATTCATACTGTGGCTGATTTGAATGTGTCCCGCGCGAAAGAATTGGTCCAAGATCGTGCGCAAGTTGTGGCTGATGCGCGAGCGGTGATTGCCGATCCCGAAATAGATATTGTGATTGAGCTGATCGGTGGCTATGGCATTGCTAAAGACTTAGTGCTGGAAGCCATTGCTGCGGGCAAACATGTCGTTACAGCAAATAAAGCCTTAATTGCTGTACATGGGAACGCTATTTTTGCAGCAGCTCATAAAAAAGGCGTGATGGTCGCTTTTGAAGCTGCGGTTGCTGGTGGAATACCCATTATCAAAGCATTGCGCGAAGGTTTATCGGCAAATCGCATTGAATGGATTGCCGGGATTATTAATGGCACCACCAACTTTATTTTGTCAGAGATGCGCGACAAGGGCCTAGACTTTGCCACTGTCTTAAAAGAAGCGCAACG
>CANKKB010000178.1 GCA_947482555.1 Burkholderiaceae bacterium
AAGTAAAGACCGCCCTTAATCGCCTGGCAATTATTTTGGGCGGCATTTTAGGCCCATGCTTTTACTTGTTAGATCGGGATTCGAGTTTGCTCGTCACTGGAGTGGTAGCTGGTACGGTTGCCTATTTTATCGATCGCCAGTTTTTACGTCACCGCTTTAAAGATCAATCACCATGAATACTGCGCTACAGGGTTGGGGTATTTGGCTAGCGCTTGCCGGCGCTTGTATCGGCACCTATTTATGTCGCGCTATCGGCGTTTTACTGTCAGGAAAGATTAATCAAGAAAGCCCGATTTTTCAGTGGCTTTCCGCAGTAACGTACGCAATGGTGGCGGCACTTACAGTACGGATGATTATTCTGCCTTTTGGCTTATTAACAACAGTGCCAGTTTATCTACGCATCAGTTTATGTGCTCTATGTTTAGCCATAATGCTTTCAAATCCTCAGAAGCGCTTAGTACCCGCTTTATTAACTGGTACCTTGCTGATGATGACTTACGGACTAATCTTTTAATTTTTTAAAAATTGCTTATAAATAGAATCGCGCCTCTAGGCTATTTTTTCAATGTAATATAAGGAACCTACTGGTATTAATTTTTGGCGCTTTGGAGATTGAAAATGATTTTAAATAGAAGGTTTGCACTTAAATCCTTAATTGCCATTTCAGGCACATTTTTTTCTTTACGCAATTGGGCGCAGTCTTGGCCAGATAAGGCGATCAAACTTGTGCTTGGCTATACCACTGGTGGAGCCACTGATGCGACTGCACGCATCATAGTGAGGCCATTAGAACAAAATTTAAAGCAAACTGTCGTGGTGGACTACAAACCTGGCGCAGGAGCGTCGATTGGTGCTGAATATGTGGCAAGAAGCACGCCTGATGGCTACACTATTGGTCTAACTGATACTGGACCCTTGTGCATCATGCCGCATTTGCGCAAAGTGGCATATGACCCCCTAACTGATTTCACCCCCTTGTCTTATGTATGCTCTACAGGATTAGTATTAATTGTGAATCCGGCATTAGAAGTTAAAAACGTCCAAGAATTAATCGCTTTAGCTAAGGCGAACCCTGGCAAGTTTAGTTATGCAAGTTCGGGCGTGGGGTCAGTGCATCATTTGGCAGGTGAACTTTTTAAGGCTAAAGCCGGCGTTTTTATCGTACATATTCCCTATCGCGGAGCTGGACCTGCGCTAACAGATCTCATAGGGGGTCAAATTCCGATAATGTTCGCCACTATTGGGCCTGCTTTACCAATGATTGCGGCTGGAAAAGCCAAGGCCTTAGGGGTTACCTCTTTGGTTCGATCGAGTTCCTTGCCTAATGTGCCTACAATCGCAGAACAAGGCTTAAAGGATTATGAGGCGGTGCTGCGCTTTTATATGGTCGGGCCCGCAAAAATGTCGGTACCTGTTACGACCTTATATCAATCGAATCTTAAACAGATCATCCTTGAGCCTAACGTAGTTAGCGAGCTTAAAAAATTGGGTAATGATGACATTGTCCCCAAAACTCCAGCCGAAATACAGTCGATGATTCAGTCTGACTATCGAAAATGGGGGGCAGTGATTAAGGAGGCGAAAATCACGCTTGATAGTTAATGGCGTAGTGCAGAAAAAGTTCCCATGAAAAAATGGAATACGCTTGAGCTTAATTTAGCCCAACGCCTCGAGCGGGCACGAACAATTACAAATAATAAGTATGTTTCACAAGAGGATATAGTTCGCTTGCTTGAGCTGGTCATTGAGCCTGGCGATAAGATTTGTATTGAAGGTAATAACCAAAAACATGCTGATTTTTTGTCGCAATCATTGGCGGCAGTAAATAACCAAATAATCCACGATTTACATATCGTGCAGTCAAACATTGCGCTTCCTGCACACTTAGATATTTTCGAAAAAAAAATTGCAAAAAAATTAGATTTTTGTTATTCAGGCGAGCAAGGTGTGCGCTTAGGAAAGTTGATTAAAGAGGGGCTAATTGAGGTTGGCGCAATTCATACCTATTTAGAACTGTATAGCCGTTACTTTGTTGATTTGACCCCGCGAGTGTCTTTTATTGCGGCTCAAAGCGCAGACCCTCAGGGTAATCTCTATACAGGACCAAATACTGAGGATACGCCGCCGATTGTTGAGGCCACAGCATTTAAAAATGGCATCGTAATCGCCCAAGTAAATGAGATAGTTGAAAATGTACCGCGCATTGACGTACCTAGCGATTGGGTTACTTTTATTGTCAAGGCGCCTAAGAATCACTATATCGAGCCAATATTTACGAGAGATCCTGCATTAATTACTGAGGTGCAGATTTTGATGGCCATGATGGTGATTAAGGGTATTTATATCCCTTATGAGATTAACCGATTAAATCATGGGATTGGATTTGATACCGCAGCTATCGAGCTAATTTTGCCGACCTATGGTGAGGCGCTGGGATTAAAGGGCAAGGTCTGTGAATATATGAGTGTTAATCCGTGCCCTACTTTAATTCCTGCAATAGAGTCTGGTTTTATTAAAAATATTCATTGTGCGGGTTCAGAGCTTGGCATGGAGGATTATGTTGCAGCCCGTCCGGATATTTTTTTTACGGGCCCAGATGGCTCGCTTCGCTCGAATAGGGCTTTTTGCCAACTTGCTGGTCACTACGCCGATTTATTTATCGGTTCAACTTTACAAATTGACACCGAAGGAAATTCATCTACAGCAACTTTAAATCGAATTGCTGGATTTGGTGGGGCACCTAATTTTGGATCTGACTCCAGGGGCAGACGCCATGCTAGCAAAGCATGGTTAAAAGCTGGCGAGGAAAGCATGCATCCAGGAAAATCTGCAATACCTCGTGGGAGGAAGCTAGTAGTGCAAATGGTTGAAACCTTTAAAGACAAGATGCAAGCTACTTTTGTAGATAAATTAGATGCCTGGCAATTAATGGAAGATTTTCAATTAAGTATTCCGCCAATCATGATTTATGGTGACGATGTTACTCACTTAGTTACCGAGGAAGGCATTGCACACCTTCATCGATGCAGTAATTTGGCCGAAAGAGAACAGGCAATTAGAGGTGTCGCGGGATATACCCCTGTAGGACTAGCTAGAAATAAAAAAGTCGTAGAAGAATTGATTGGCAAAAAGATCATTCAGCGACCCATTGATTTGGGTATAGATCCGCGTATGGCAACGCGTAATCTATTGGCAGCAAGGTCGATTAAAGATTTAGTTTTTTGGTCTGATGGTTTATATAAACCCCCTAAACGGTTTAGGAATTGGTAAATATGGAAACTTTTGAATTTAAGTTTGGTCCTTGGTCAAATCAGTCTCAATTAGGTAGTAAAAAACCGATTATTGTTGGTGTAGTTGGGTCAGGTAATTTAGAGGTATTAGTGGAGGAGGTTGATTTAAAAGGGCGCACTCAATTTTCTTTAGAGACTTCGATTGATGGTTTTGAGCAAACATGGCAAGCAGTACTTTCAGACTTTGCCGAACAAGAGCGATTTGCAAATACCCTAATTACGATTAATGATGGCGGGGCAACTCCAGCAGTAGTTCAGCTACGACTTGCTCAGGCGGCACAGCAGTGGAAAGAAACACCATGAGATTAGAAAATATTTCTGGTCTATATGAATCTTCAGCACGTGAACGTATTTCATTAATTTTAGACACAGCA
>CANKKB010000179.1 GCA_947482555.1 Burkholderiaceae bacterium
TATGGGCTTATTTTCTGGCAAGAAGTCTGTGGCTCCAACGCAGGAGGAGCGATGATGCCGATTTTAGAATCAAAAGGTGTTTCTAAACACTATGGCGTTTATAAGGCTCTGCAAGATGTTAGTTTGCAGTTTTTTGAAAACGAAATAGTAGCAATTGTCGGCCCTAATGGCGCAGGAAAAACTACCTTTGTTAATGTGCTCACCGGCTTATTAAAACCCACCCATGGAGAGGTGAGTTTTCATGGTAAATCGATTGCTGGGGTTGGTCCTGTCACCTTGGCTAAATTAGGCATGGCACGTGCTTTTCAGTTGGTGCAAATTTTTCCGCAATTAAGCGTGCAAGAAACGATTATTGCTGCCGTTATTTCTCAACGAAATATGCAATACAACTTTTGGTCAAACGTTGGTTCTAAGTCGGAGTTAATTGAGCGTGCGCTTGAGGTGGCAGCTATCTTTAACTTGGATAAAAAAATGGCTCGGCAGGCCTCTTATTTATCGCAAGGCGAAAAAAAGCTTCTAGATATAGCCAGCGCCTTTGCCTTAAGCCCGGAGGTGATTTTATTAGATGAACCAACGAGTGGCATTTCTACTGGAGAGAAGCGCGGCATTATGGACACCTTAATGGCGGCAGCTAAATTGGCTGGAATCAAAACCATGCTATTGGTTGAGCATGATATGGAATTAGTTGCCGAGTATTCGACGCGAATCGTTGCTTTGGCAGAAGGTAAATTATTAGCTGATTTACCCCCTGATGTGTTTTTTAATGATCCTGAACTGCAGGCAACTATTATTGGTAAGCGGGTGAATCATGCTTGAGGTGAAGGCGATTTCGGTCGAAATTCAAAATAGCCCCATTCTGCGTAAAGTGAGTCTGGAGGTGAAGGCCGGTGAATTGGTGTGTTTGGTTGGAAGAAATGGCGCGGGTAAAACCACTACCCTAAACAGCATCATGGGTTATCGCAAACCCAAAGAGGGTGATATTTTGCTAGAGGAAAAATCGATTCTAGGAAAACGGACGTTTGATATTGCGCGTTTGGGAATTGGATTTTCTCCTGAAGAAAGTGAAGTTTTTGGTGATCTTACTGTGGCCGAAAATATTGAAATGTCAACCTGGACAATTAAAACCCAAATGCCAAATGCTGAGCGTATCGCGATGGCTTATCGGATTTTTCCTAAGCTTGAGGGGTATCGTGAGCGTGGTGGCAATCATTTATCGGGTGGCGAGCGGAAGATGCTTTCAATTGCTCGTGCGCTGACGCTTGATCCGAAGTTATTAATTCTGGACGAACCTTTTGAGGGGCTTTCACCCGCCATTATTCCTATCATTAGTGATGGCCTATCTAGCATTCGCGAAGCAGGCCGAGCAATTTTAATGGCCGAGTCGAACGCTTTTCATATTCCCGACTATGCAGATCGTGTTTATGTGATTGAGCGTGGAGAAATTATTTTTTCGGGTAGCGTTAACGACGCTAAGCGGCATACTAATTTAAGCCTCAAAGGCGAAGCTTAATAATCATTAAGGAGATTGATTTGAACAAAGCAACGGACGTACCTGAGCGCAAAAAAAGAACTATTCAAGATATTTATGCCTCAAAAAAAACGGGCGAAAAAATGGTTTATATGTCTGTTCCCGATTACACCTCTGCAAAATGGGCAGAAACCGCGGGGGTTGATGTTGCTGTAATTGGGGATAGTTTGGCGATGATTGCGCACGGTCATTCAAATACGATACCCGCCTCGATGGACATGATGGTGATGCATGCCGCAGGAATTAGACGAGGCGCGCCGAATACCTTTCTATTAGGTTGTATGCCATATCAAAGTTACAACACGATTGATAGGGCGCTAACAAATGCCACACGGTTTATGCAGGAAGCAGGGTCAGATGCAGTGAAACCCCAAGGCGGAAAATCTCAAGCACATATTTTAAGGGCCATGGTCGATGCAGGGATTCCCACCGCCTCTCATATCGGCATGACCCCGCACACTGTAGCTGTATTTGGCGGTTTTAAGGTGCAGGGTCGAACAGCCGAAACCGCAATGAAAATTTTAGAAGATGCCTTTGCAATTCAGGATGCAGGCTGCTTCATGCTTGAGTTTGAAGCTGTGCCAGCAAAGATTGCTACCATTATTTCGCAGCAATTAGAGATTCCAACAATTGGCATTGGCGCTGGCGTTGGTACTGATGGCCAGATTTTGTTATGCCATGATTTATTAGGCGTGTTCTCGGATTTCAAGCCTAAATTTACTAAACGTTATGCTAATTTGACAGAAGTTGCGGTTGAGGGTATTAAAAAATATATTGCCGATGTGAAGGGTGGCACTTTTCCTGATGATGAGCATAGTTATTCTGTGGACGAAAAAGAGTATGACAAGTTTCTTAATCTAGTAGAGAAGCGGAAGCATATTTAAGTCAATTCTTCAATGCTCCTTAGCTCATGAGTACTAGTCATCAGAAAATTGCTGTAGTGGGAGCCGGTGCCGTCGGGTGCTTCTTCGGCGGAATGCTTGCACGTAGTAATCAGGAGTTAATTTTAATTGGACGTGCAGAGCGAGTCGATGCTATTAATCGCTTTGGTTTGCAAATGGATTGTCAAGGTTTTCAGGCTAAGCTGGCGCTACAAGCATGCGCTGATTTTACTGACATTGCCGATGTAGGCATTATTTTACTTTGCGTGAAATCTTACGATACGGTTGCTACGATAAAGGCCATGCAACCATTCTTATCCGCCAATACAGTGATTGTTAGTTTGCAAAATGGAGTTAGTAATGTTGAATTAATTACTTCAATAGTTACCAATCCTGTTTATGCAGCGGCTGTTTACGTCGCTGTAGCGATGACCGATTTAATCACCGTGAAACACTATGGACGCGGAGAACTACAAATTGGCTCATTTACAACAGATTTCACCAGCACTTATGAACACCCTCGTGCCCTGACAAAACTAGTTGACCAATTTATAAATGCGGGTGTACCGTGCGCGCTTTCTGCCAATATTAAAAGAGAGCTTTGGTTAAAGCTATTAGTGAACTGTAGTTATAACGCGATTTCCGCAATTGGGCAAATAAGCTATGGACAAATGGTTCAAGTACCAAATATTCAAGTTTTAATTGAGCGCCTTACGGATGAGTTTTTATCGATTGCGAAGTGTGAGGCAGTCACGATAAGCAAGGAAGAGGCAACTCAAGCAAATGCAATTATTGCCCAAACAATGGCTGGACAAAAATCATCTACTGCGGCAGATTTAGCTCGGGGCAAATTAAGCGAGATCGATTTTTTGAATGGGTATATTGTGGATAAAGGCATGCAATATAACTTAGCAACTCCCGCTAACCAAGCTGTCTATGCCTTAGTCAAGATGATTGAGGCAGAATTCAAATAATTAGACTCAAACTCTATTTATTTTGCACTGCAATATATAGGTAAAATTAATACTTCTATTTATTAGAATAAGATATACTTTGACCAAGCAGGAGAGCGAGAAGTTTCTTTCTCCACCGAAGGCGCAAACTCCTATGAACGCTCAGGTATCCCAAAAGACTAGTACTGCTTAACTTAAATAGCCGTCTGGAGAGTCGCCACCGAAATGGGGCGCACCGAAGGAGCAAATGCCTAA
>CANKKB010000180.1 GCA_947482555.1 Burkholderiaceae bacterium
ACCATAATATGGCCACTAAATGCAGTGCAGGCGTCTTGTAAAAATCCTGGGTTTTTAACTGCAGCCGTACCAATAATGATGGTTTTAATCCCATCATCTAAGAGTCGTTCGATGGTTTCTAAATCGCGAATACCACCACCGAGCTGAACGGGTATCTCGTCGCCCACGGCTTTTAAAATCGCTTTGATGGCTAATTCATTTTTAGGCTTTCCCGCAAAGGCGCCATTTAAATCGACTAAATGTAAGCGCCGAGCGCCTTTGGAAATCCAGTGTTTTGCCATCGCTGCTGGGTCAGTGGAAAAAACGGTGGCACGCTCCATATCACCTTGCTCTAAACGAACACATTGCCCATCTTTGATATCAATTGCAGGAATTAGCAGCATAATAAAATCGACATAGGTATTTAATCTAAGGTTGCCAAGCGACAAAATTACGATACAACATTAACCCGTATTCTGCACTTTTTTCCGGGTGAAATTGCGTCGCGAAAATATTATCGCGCGCCACGGCAGAGGTAAACCATGCGCCATATTCAGTCGACCCAACGGTATCTTCGGGGCGGGCAGGCACTGCATAAAAGCTATGGACAAAATAAAAATTGCTGAAGTCGGGTATGCCAGTCCAAAGAAAGTGGGGCTTATCCTGCCGAACTTGATTCCAACCCATATGGGGGACTTTAAATTCAGCGCCATCAGCCTGCAACCTACCAGCCAAAGAAAAGCGTTCGACCGTGCCAGAAATTAATCCCAAACACGGAGTCGCTGTTGTTGTAGCTGATTCAGCACTACTGTCAAAGAGCATTTGTTCCCCAACACAAATACCTAATAGAGGCTTGGTTTTTGCGGCAGTTAATACTGCCTCTAGCAAACCAGAGACCTGCAAATGCTTCATGCAATCGGGCATTGCTCCTTGCCCAGGCAGAACTACCCGTTGAGCGTGTTGAATTTCAGCAGCAGTGCGCGCGATTAAAATTTCGGTATTGGGTGCCACTTGCTTAAGCGCCTGATAAACCGAGCGCAAGTTTCCCATGCCGTAATCAACGATGGCAATATGTTGTGCCAAAGCGGCCTTCAGTTTTTGATTTTAAAGGGTCCATCTTGCTATTCTCAACTGGTTTGAAAATAATTACAGACTTCCCTTGGTGGATGGAACGAGACTGGGGGCGCGCGGGTCAATCGTTAAAGCCATGCGCAAAGCACGACCAAAAGCCTTAAAAACCGTTTCGATTTGATGGTGCGCATTCACACCGCGTAAATTATCAATATGCAAAGTTACTCCAGCATGATTAACAAAACCACGGAAAAATTCAATACTTAAATCGACATCAAAATCGCCCACCCGCGCCCGGGTAAACGGCACATTAAACTCAAGGCCCGGACGTCCAGAAAAATCGATCACTACTCTTGACAGCGTCTCATCCAAAGGCACGTAAGCATAGCCATAACGGGTAATACCCGTTTTATCGCCGACAGCTTTGGCAATCGCCTGGCCTAAAGCGATGCCGACATCTTCGACTGTATGGTGATCGTCAATATGGGTATCGCCATTCGCGCTGACCTTTAAATCAATCATGCCGTGGCGCGCAATTTGATCGAGCATGTGATCAAGAAAAGGAACGCCGGAGGCTAATTCAGCCTGTCCAGTACCATCCAGATTGAGCACAATATGGATTTTTGTTTCTGAGGTATTGCGTGTAACGTCGGCTTGCCGCATGCTTCAGTGCGCCGGAAGGCGAAGTATTAATTGAAGACTCATAATATCATTCTCACTTCCCCAACACTACCCCTATACTCATGAGTCGCTTTTGGAGCCCTATAGTTCACACCCTTACCCCCTATGTGCCTGGTGAGCAGCCTCAATTGAAGCGGCTGCTGAAGCTAAATACCAATGAAAGCCCTTACGGACCTTCGCCTCTGGTGCTCTCAGCCATTGCCAAGCAAAATACGCCTGATTTGCGGCTGTATCCCGATCCTAGTGGTTTCGAACTAAAACAAATCATTGCCCAGCAATACGGCTTAGCGGTAGACCAAATTTTTCTAGGGAATGGTTCTGATGAAGTCTTAGCACATGTTTTTTTAGGTCTTTTGAAGCATGAGCAAGCCGTCTTATTTCCAGATATTACTTATAGTTTTTATCCGGTGTACTGCAAACTATTTGGCATTCAGGCACAAACCATTCCCTTGGGAAGTAATTTTGAAATTTGCCTCGAGGACTATGCCAAACCGAATGGCGGGATTATTTTTCCCAACCCCAATGCACCCACAGGGCGTGCTTTAGCAAGCAAAGCCATTGCTGGCCTCATCCAAACTAATCCTAATTCAGTCATCGTGATTGATGAGGCCTATGTCGATTACGGTACTGAATCGTGCGTGCCACTCTTGCAAGGGGACTCCTGTCCAGAAAATGTATTAGTGATTCAGACGCTCTCAAAATCCCGTGCTTTGGCAGGTTTGCGGGTAGGTTTTGCCATGGGTCATCCACGCCTAATTGAGGCCCTAGAACGGGTGAAAAATAGTTTTAATTCCTATCCCTTGGGACGTTTAGCGCAAGCTGGTGCACGCGCAGCGATTGCCGATCAAAACTATTTAGAAACGATATCCGCTAAAGTGATTGCTACCCGCAAAGTATTAATTACTGCCCTTGATCGACTGGGTTTCAATACCATTCCCTCGACTGCCAATTTTGTTTTTACCCGCCACCCTCAACATACTGGCCTGCAGTTATATCAAACTCTAAAGGCCAGAGGGATCGTCGTGCGGCACTTTAATTTACCGCGCATCGCAGATTATTTACGCATTACGATTGGCACGGACGAGCAAAACTCTGAACTCATTCAAGCATTACAAGAAATTATTTAGTATTTATTCGGCGCTAAGCGCGAGATTTTTTGATGCGCATTTCTGCGGCGCGAGCATGGGCTTGCAAGCCTTCGCCGTGGGCGAGAGTACTAGCGATTTGACCGAGAGTTTGCGCCCCAGCTTCACTTACTTCAATCATGCTCGACCGTTTGATGAAATCATAGACACCTAATGGCGAAGAAAAGCGAGCCGTACGGGCCGTTGGTAATACATGGTTTGGTCCGGCACAATAATCGCCTAACGATTCACTAGTGTAATTACCCATAAAAATGGCGCCGGCGTGGCGAATCAACTCTGCCCATTGCCGCGCATCTTGTGCACAAATTTCTAAATGCTCAGGTGCTATGGTGTTAGCAATTTCACAAGCCTGCTGCATATCATTTACCTGAATGAATAATGCCCGCTTCGATAAAGAAGTACGAATCACCTCTTGGCGCGGCATTTCTGGCAAGAGTCTTTGCATACTCGCATCGACTTGATTTATAAAATTGGCATCAGGACAAACTAAGATTGATTGGGCGAGCTCATCATGCTCTGCTTGTGAAAATAAATCCATTGCGACCCAATCGGGATTACTAGTGCCATCACAAATAATTAAAATTTCTGAAGGCCCCGCAATCATATCAATACCAACCTTACCAAACACCCTACGCTTAGCGGCAGCAACATAGGCATTACCGGGTCCAACAATTTTATCGACCGCAGGAATCGTAGCTGTGCCATAGGCGAGCGCAGCGACTGCTTGAGCACCGCCAAT
>CANKKB010000181.1 GCA_947482555.1 Burkholderiaceae bacterium
AATTAATGTTACTAGCCCTACTTGCTTTGTCGAAATTACGGAACAAACTGGCCTTGACGTTGCTCAGTTTTGGTTACAGGCATTAGAGAAAGAATTAACTTAAGCGAACTTTGGAGTGTTATGCCCGGAATTGTCATTGTTGCCCATACACCATTAGCCTCAGCCATGCTGGGATTTGCAGAGCAAACTTTTGGTTCGCTCCCAGAAAAAATTCAGGCCGTTGATATTCCGCCATACGAGGATGCCAAAGTCAGCTTCGACAAGGTGCTCGCAGCAGCAAAAGCAGTAGATATGGGTAATGGTATTTTGGTATTAACCGATGTTATGGGTGCAACACCGGCCAATGTCGCGTCACGTTTGATAGGTCAAATCCAGTTGGCTGGTCAGCCACTTTCTCCGATTATTGTTTTAACCGGGTTAAATTTACCGATGCTCATGCGCGCAGTCTCTTATCGACAAGAAGACTTAGAGGAATTAGCCAAAAAAACCTTACAGGGTGGCCAAAATGGAATTTTACGCATTGGCGTTAATACCAATTTTCTTAACACCGCCTCTGAGGGTAGGTAATGCCAAGCGTCGAAATTAAAATTATTAATAAGTTAGGATTGCATGCGCGTGCTTCGGCTAAGTTATCGCAATTAGCTGGTGAATTTCCTTGCGAAGTTTACTTGGCGCGGGATGGTCGACAAGTCAATGCAAAAAGCATTATGGGTGTGATGATGTTAGCTGCTGGAATAGGTAGTACGGTTACTTTGGAAACCGTTGGCGAACAGGCTGACGAAGCGCTACAAGCACTACAAGAGTTAATTAACGATCGGTTTGGGGAGGGCGAATAAGTGACCTTTGCCTTGCATGGCATTCCAGCCTCGAAGGGAATTGCGATTGGGCAAGCAGTACTTATTTCACGCGCCGCCTTAGAGGTTAGCCACCATTTAATTGATTCCGGTAGCGAAGAGGTGGAAGCGAAAAAACTCCTTTTAGCTTTCGATCAGGTCCGTTGTGAGTTGCAGGAATTGCGCGCGGGCCTACCTAAAGATGCGCCGCAAGAAATGGCTGCCTTCATTGATGTCCATGCCATGATCCTGACAGATCCTGCCTTAGTTGAAAAGCCACTGCAATTAATCCGCACCCAAGGATTAAATGCAGCTTGGGCGCTCACTAGTGAATTAAATGATTTACTCAAACAGTTTTCTGAAATGGAAGATCAATATTTAAAAGAGCGTGCCCATGATATTCGTCAGGTAGTAGAACGGGTTTTAAAGGCTTTGAGTGAGCAGCAGCAAGAAATCCAAGATGTTTTAGCGCCAGAAAATGTTTTTAGTGATGCCATTATCGTGGCGCACGATATAGCACCGCACGATATGTTGCGTTTTAAAAATACCCGTTTTTTAGGGTTCGTTACCGATCTGGGCGGCAAGACTTCACATACCTCAATTGTGGCACGAAGCCTTGAAATACCAGCTGTCTTGGGTGTTCGGCACGCGAGCGAGATGATTCGACATGGGGATTGGCTCATTATTGATGGCGAGCGCGGGCTTGTGGTGGTAGCCCCAGATGAAATCCTTTTAATTGAGTATCGCGCCCTGCAAGCAAAGGCGATTGAAAATAGCCAAGCATTACAAGCTTTGAAGTTTTCACGAACAGTTACCGAAGATGGCGTGCCAATTAAATTATTTGCCAATACAGAACTACCAGAGGATGCGATTCGTGCCATTGAATTAGGTGCTATAGGTATTGGCTTATTTCGTTCTGAATTTCTATTTATGGATCACAATCAAATCCTGCCGGACGAGGAGCATCAGTATCAAGAGTACCGTCGCGTAGTCGATTTAATGCATGGTTTACCGGTAAATATTCGCACTATCGATATTGGGGCAGATAAGCCGCTTGGCGATAGCAATGACTTATTGCAAACGGGGACGTCCCCACTTGGGTTGAGGGCAATTCGCTGGTCACTAGCAGAACCAGAAATTTTTTTAGAGCAATTACGCGCTATTTTGCGCGCCTCGGCGCATGGTCAAGTGCAAATCATGATCCCGATGTTGGCGCATGCAAAAGAAATTCATGAGACTTTTCGTTTAATAGAAAAGGCCAAACAACAGCTTATCGCTCGCGGCCAAATCTTTGATCTCCAGATCCAAGTGGGCGCCATGATTGAAATTCCTGCTGCGGCCTTAGCTTTGCCATTATTTATTCGCTATTTTGATTTTATTTCCATTGGCACGAATGATTTAATTCAATACACCCTTGCCATTGATCGGGCAGATCATGCGGTTGCCCACCTCTATGATCATTTACATCCAGCGGTGCTGTACTTACTAACCCACATCATTAAGCAGGCACAATTGGCCAAAATTCCAGTTTCAGTTTGCGGTGAGATGGCCGGTGATCCAGAGCTAACCAAGCTTTTACTCGCGATGGGCCTAACCGATTTTTCAATGCATTTTAGTCAACTATTGTTGGTTAAGCGGGAAATTTTGCATGCTAATGTTGGCAAGTTGAAGCCCCATCTAGCTCCAGTTTTAGCAGCTTTAGAGACGGATGAACAAGCACAGGCCATGGCACAGCTGATGGCAGCATAGAAATGGTTTTGCCAAAATTGAATTAAGAATGACACACTGGGCAAGATGCATTTTTGCTTACTTGTACTTCATCAATCCGGGTATTCAAGGCATTCCACAGCAGTAAGCGGCCCACTAATGGCTGACCAAAGCCAATTATTAGTTGTAGTGCTTGGGCGGCTTGCAGGCTACCAATAATTCCAACCAGGGGTGAAAATACACCCATGCTCGCGCAGTTCATCTCGCTTGGATTGCTGTCGGGGGGGAAAATACAAGCATAGCAAGGGGAGTGCGGATTTTTAAAATCAAAGACGCTAACTTGAGCATCAAAGCCTAAAGCAGAGCCAGAAACTAAGGGTACTTGATGTTCAAAACACGCTTTATTAATTTGTTGGCGCGTACTGAATTGATCAGTGCAATCTAGAACGACATCAACCTCTGGAAGTATCTGCGCCAACCAAGATGGGGTTGCCTTTTCAGCGTAGGTCTCGACCACCGTGTCGCTGTTCAGACGGGTTAAAAATGCTTTGCCAGAAGCAACCTTCAACTTACTAATTTGATCTTGGGTATGCATTACTTGGCGCTGAAGATTGCTTAGCTCAACGGTATCTGGGTCAATCAAGGAAACACGGCCTATACCAGCAGCGACTAAGTAAGGGGCAGCAGCAGAGCCAAGGCCACCTGCTCCAATCACTAGTACATGAGCTGCTAGCAGCTTTTCTTGGCCCTCAATATCAATTTCTTCTAATAGAAGGTGGCGCGAATAACGCAGTAACTGCTCGTCGTTCATGCTAATCGGATGTGGACCTACTCGAGCTTGGAGGAAGAACGAATGACTACTTTACCGTTAAGAAAAGCGACGGCCTGCTGCAACATAAAATCGTCACTACCACCTAATTCAGTCGGTTTTTTTGCTTTATCTTTATCGCGTTCCGCAGGCGTTTTAGTGGCATTTTTTTCTTCGATGCGTTGCATTTCTTCCAGGCGACGTTTTTCGCGGTCTTTGATTAAAGCATCCTCAGATGATTGTTTGTTACGCAAATGTTTTTCA
>CANKKB010000182.1 GCA_947482555.1 Burkholderiaceae bacterium
GTTTGCATTCGTGCCAGAAAGGCATTTACGCTGAAACCAATTAGGAAATTTAGCAATTTCATACCAAGTGCCTAGATAACGGGCTACATTAATTGACGGTATGGTTTTAACCGCTTGTAACTCGGCAGCGGGAGTAGCTTGTGCATTCACTGACGCAGTAATCTGCAGCAAAGCAACACAAATGAAGAGTTGGCTTAGCGGAGCACTTATTTTTAATTTTATCAACATCTATTCATCACCTACAATGCTTTATTAATAGAACTAGTGTACAAGTAAAATCAGCCATGAGTAAAAAGCCTGTAAAGATCAGTAGCATTCGCCGCTGGCTTAAAGACTATCAAGTGATTCGCCAATATCGTTTGCAATGGATTTTAGCGATTACCTTTGTATTTGTTGCTGCGGGCGCTACCCTAGCTGTGCCAATAGCCTTTCGGCAATTAATTGATACGGGCTTAACTAGCCAAGCGGTCCACCGTGAATTTATTTACCTCCTGGTCATCGCTGTAGTCTTAGCACTTGGCACAGCCTCGCGCTTCTACTTTATGTCGTGGCTTGGCGAGCGCGTCGTGGCCGACATGCGTGACCGAGTTTTTCAAAATGTCTTACGGCAAAGCCCAAGTTATTTTGAAACCTTGCAAAGTGGTGAAGTGTTATCACGTCTAACTAGCGACACCACCTTAATTCAAACTTTAGTTGGTACGAGTATTTCCTTAGCCTTACGAAGTTCAGTCATGGCAATTGGTGGGATTGGCATGATGCTTGCGACCAGTCCTTGGTTAGCGGGCATGATGGTAGGTCTTTTATTGTTTACTGTTTTGCCTCTCTGGGCATTTGGGCGGCGCGTTCGTAAGATGTCGCGAGCTAGTCAAGATAAAGTTGCTGATGCCAGTGCAATTGCCGGGGAAATCTTAAGTGCGATGCCTACTGTGCAAGCCTTTGTACGCGAACCGTATGAGCAAAAACGCTATCGCACAGCAGTTGAGCTGGCTTTCACGGTTGCCAAAGAGCGCATCAAAGTACGTTCAATGCTAACTGCCTTAGCGATTACGCTCGCCTTTTCAGTCATTGTTTTTGTCTTGTGGGTCGGAGCCTTACAGGTTGGTACGGGACAAATTACGATTGGCCAATTAACCCAATTTGTTTTGTATGCGGCCTTAGTATCAGGCTCAATTGGTGCTTTGTCAGAGGTTTGGGGTGACTTACAACGTGCATCTGGTGCAACTGAGCGGCTAGTTGAATTAATCCAAGCTAAACCCGCAATCGCCTTTGATCACCATGGTATTGATGATTCTCCTAATCAATTGCAGCGGCAAATGGAAACAATTGGAGCTTTAGCAGCTACGCAAACTGAAGCCATTCAATTTGCCAACGTATCTTTTTCTTATCCATCGCGCCCGACATTTTTAGCCTTAGATCATTTAAACCTCACCATTCCCAAGGGGCAAAGCTATGCTTTAGTAGGGCCATCGGGTGCAGGTAAAAGTACTATTTTCTCCTTGCTGTTACGTTTTTATGAGCCGCAGAGTGGCGCTATCAATATTTTTGGCTGCACAATAGAGCAGTGGCCCATCGACGAGTTACGTCATCTGATTGGCATTGTTCCGCAAGAGCCCTTAATTTTTGCTAATAGCGCACTCGAAAATATTCGCTATGGTCGGCTAAATGCCACCGATGATGAAGTAATTGCTGCCGCCAAAATGGCGTATGCCGACGAATTTATTTCTGCCCTCCCGGAGGGTTATCACAGTTTTTTAGGTGAACGCGGTGTACGCTTATCGGGTGGACAAAAACAGCGTATTTCAATTGCCCGTGCGATTTTAAAAAATCCTTTCATTCTATTATTGGATGAAGCTACCGCCTCACTCGATGCTGAATCAGAACGTGCTGTGCAAAAAGCCCTGAATGCACTCCTACCTGGAAAAACTGCGTTAATTATTGCGCATCGCTTAGCTACCGTATTACGTGCCGATCGAATTTTTGTTTTGGATGAAGGCCGCATTGTTGAGGAAGGCACCCATACCGAGTTGCTTGAAAAAAATGGCCTCTATGCGCGCCTCGCAAAATTACAATTCACCGCTTAAGTTTGGCTTCTATTAAAATAGCGCTTTGCGTCCCATGAAAACCTCCCGCCTATCCCCGCCTACACTGCTCTTGCTTGCCCTTACTACAAGCGTACTTTTGTCTGCCTGCGCTACCTCAAAAAGTAATTTCAGAGCAGTACAAACGTCCGATGGACGAGTAGGCGTTCAAACAGTAAGCACCGCAAAAGATGAAGAGGTCATGGCAGTAGCAGTTGAAGAATGTAAAAAATTAGGTAAAAAGGGCGCAACTATTTCAGAGGTTCGCCCAACCTTAAATGACCGTTTTCCCGTCATGCATACCTATACCTGCACCACATATTAAAACCTACAGCAAAAAGAAAGTGCTGGTTGCGCTTTATTCAAGCTTAATATTAGTTTTTTCCATAACTTGCTTCCAACGCGCAATTTCGGAAAAATACAACTCGCTAAATTGCACTTGATTCATTGGGGCAATTTGCACCCCTGCCTTACTCAGCCGTGCCTTAGTTTCTGGATCTTCAAGCAACTTTAAGATCGTAGTACTCAGTAAATTAATGATATCTTTAGGCGTGCCTGCAGGGACAAAAACACCCTGCCATAAAGTCATGTCATACCCCTTGACCCCCGCTTCAATCATGGTTGGCAACTCAGGCGTGCCACTAAAGCGCTGTTTACTTGTTACCGCCAAGGCACGTAACTTATCGCCTTTATATAAAGGTAGACCGACCGGCATCCCAGCAAAATAAAAATCAATTTGACCGCCTAAAACATCGGTAGCCGCAGGCGACCCTCCTTTGTAGGGTACATGAATGGCCTGTAAGCCGGTCATGGCTAAAAATAATTCACCCGCCATGTGATCCGAGTTGCCAATACCCGATGAAGCAAAACTCAGTTTGCCGGGCTTGCTTTTAAGTAGTACTAATAACTCAGCCACATTTTTTGCTTGAAATTCTTTATTCACTACTAAGATGTGGGGAGTTGCTGTAACTCCAACTACCGGAATCAAATCTTTCATGCCATTAAAAGCGAGTTTGGGGTTAGCAGCGACATTAATTGCTAAACCATTCTGGGCAAATAAAATCGTGTATCCATCAGGCGCGCTTTTGGCCACCGCATCCGCTGCCAAACTGCCCCCAGCACCACCGCGGTTCTCAATCACCACCGGTTGTTTTAAGGCCATACTTAAATCTTGGGCAATAATGCGGCCAATAATATCGGTCGAACTGCCTGGTGCATAACCCACAAGTACTTTGATGGCTTTATCGGGATAAGCCGCAAACACGGCGTGTGATAGCCCAGTTAATAATAAAAAGCTGCCAAATAAAATTGCTTGTGCGCCGAATGGAATCCTACGCCATAGTTGAATTTTCATGATGCTCCTAAAGTAAAAGTGGTACGCCATGTTCTATGGCCAATGTATCTAAAGTTTTAAATAATTCTAATGGTAAAGGAATGCCTTCACGCTGGCGTTGTTCACTGGTTCGCGCAGCGCCCTCCCCTGGTACACGAATTCCTGATCCGCCAGGA
>CANKKB010000183.1 GCA_947482555.1 Burkholderiaceae bacterium
GTAATTTGACTGGCCTGCTGCATAGCCCGTGAAGTTAAGCCAATCTTGCGGCCTTTAATTACCCGCCCATCAGCTTGTTCGAGTTTGACCCATGCTCTTTGTATCGCATAGCCATCTTCAATTGTCATTCCTGGAAAACGACTAGAAAACTGCCGGACTTGTTGCCGCTTTTTTCTTGCAGTGTATAACTCGTGTGCAAGCTCAGTAATGATTTCTGGTGATAACATTTTTACCCTAAGATGTAATCTGCCAATCGGCAACGATGGTATTGACTAATTGACCTAAGCCCTCTACTTCGCAGACTACTTTATCACCTGGAAATACATCTACGGAGCCTTTAGGGGTGCCAGTCATAATCACATCACCCGGATTTAAGGTCATGATTTCGCTAATATATTCAATCAAGGCACCAATATCATGAATCATATCTTTAGTATTGCCTTCTTGAGTTAATACACCATTGACATGGGTGGTTAAAACTAAGTCCATGGGGTCGGCTATATCATCCCTATCTACCAACCACGGCCCAATTGGTGTACATGTGTCACGACTCTTAACACGCAAATTGGGTCGATAGTAACCTTCTAAAAAGTTACGAATTGCATAGTCGTTTACTACCGTGTAACCAGCTACATAATCCATTGCATTTGCGCGTGAAATTCGTTTGCCAGATCGGCCAATAACGACACCTAACTCACACTCATAGTGCATAAATTCTGCCCCTTCAGGCCGCTTAGTAAAGCCCTGATGACCGATAAGCGTATTCGGTCCCTTCAAAAATATCACTGGCTCGACAACTGGAGCCTTCAAAAAACTACCGGTTTCTTTTGAAGATTTTTCAGCTAACTCTTTGGCATGATCAGCATAATTTAAAGCTAAAGCGAAAATCGTTTGTGGCTGCAGTGGAGGCAGCCATACAACTTGATCCTCAGAAAGGACCCTGCCATCTTCCAGTTTGAGCATTCCATCAGCCAGCATAATTGCCTGATGAAATGCGCCCCCATAAGCTACACGCGCATGTTTCATGAGACAAGTTCCTGCTGAACAAAATTAACTAAATGCCCAATGCTCTTACCTTCACAACTAATTTCAATGGAAACTTTATCGCCAGCACGGGTAAGGGGTAAATTTTCTGGGGTGCCAACTAAAACCACATCCCCCTCATTTAGGGTCATAAACTTTGTAATATCAGCAAGAAGTCTGGCGATGGGGCGGACTAGATTCTTGGTGGAATTTTGTAACCTTAGTTCATCATTGATGTAAATACTAATATGAAAATCATTTGGGTTATTAATTTCAGTAGCAAAAACCATGTCACTCATTGGACAAAAACTATCGCGACATTTTTGCTTAATCGGGGGCCGTAAGATTTTCTCATGGGGGATAGTGACATCATTAGCAATTAAATAGCCCTGAATATACGAGAATGCTGTAGCTTCCTTGACTTGAACTGCTGTTTTACCAATTACAATTCCAAGCGTAGCTCCAACCTCTACCTCTTGAATTCCTGCCGGTAGCATAATTGGTTCTCCAGAATTTCTCCAGGTATTAACAGGCTTAATATATAAAACTGGATATAAAGGCGGCTTATTATGCGGCTCTTGGTTCATGATTGGAGCGTACTGATCCCAAACCCCTTGAAAATTTAATAGTGTGCTAATAACAGTCTTCAACTGATACCCGTTTCTAAAAATAGATCTTTATTTAAAACCAAATAATGTAGCTGGGTTATCTACCAGAATTTGCTGAATTAGTGCATCATCATTCTGAGCGTATCGATAAAGTTGATTTATTAAGAGCGCTTCATCTGGCGGCGGATTTACAGATAATGGATGAGGCCAATCGCTTCCCCAAATCATGCGATTAGGCGCGAATTCAATTAATTGATGGGCCAAAGGTAACACGTCATCCCATGGCAAACCAGATTTAGATAGTTTTTCGGTTAATGACAACATGACCCAAAAATTACCTTGCTTTAATAAATCCAATAATTTATTTAAAGACGGATCGGCGTTACCCAAGCTAACATCACTTCGGCCCATATGGTCAATAATGACAGGCATATCCAAATTAGCGAATAAGCCAACTTGCTCTAGGATGCCGGCGGTTTCAGGCTGAAATTTTACGTACCACCCTAATTCACGTACTCTGCCTATAACCCGATCAAAATCTGCCTTGCCCATCGTAATACCTAAGCCCTGCCTTGTAAATCGAGCCCCCCTCACGCCCGCAGAATGGAGTTGCTCTATATAGACATCACTACCCTCCAGCAAAACAATGGCATTAGCACAGCCACGATAATTAGCGCCTGCAAAAGCTAAGCCGTCTAGTACAACCTGGTGATCTACTCCATAAGTCGTAGCCTGTACGATCACTCCCCTCTGGATTCCTAAAATTCGATGTAACTCGAGGGCCTTTTGAATGGTTGCTGTTGGCATTTCGTAAGCGGCACCAACCCGAATTGGATATCTATCTTGGGGCCCAAAAATATGAAACTGGCTATCGCAACTGAAGGGAGGCGGAAGTTTAGCTGGCGCAGTTGGATTTGGGTTGAAGGGGTGATAATTCTTCATCTAATTATAGGTTTAACACAGCAATAAAATCGCACTCTATTAATTTATTGCCGTCTAAAGGAGCCTGCATTGTGTGCCTAGCTGGCCTTGAACTAGGATCGGGAAAGGTTTCGAGCCAAACTTGATTTAAGGGCGCTCGCTGCGTACGATCTTTCATCCAAACCGTCATTTTAATAATATTGTCCATTGATGCCCCGCTGGCTTTAATAATTCGCTCCACATGGGCGAACATCAATCGGCATTGATCATCAATATTATTGCCATAGGCACCTGTCAATACATCGGTCCCTTGAATGCTGCCTGAATACAACATATTGCCAACTTGACACGCTGCTGGTATCGGATTCTTATGACTAAAACCTTCCGCATAAATACTTTTACGTTTCATACTCATTTCTTCTTATATTTATTGCCGTGTGAAAAGCAATTAATCGGCTTTAATGCGCGCACTCTTAATGATAGGCGTCCACCTAGTATCTTCTTCAGTTAAATAGGCAGTAAATGCCTTAGGTGAACTACCCCGAGCCTCTGCGCCCAATTTTTCAAACTTTTCTTTAATAACCGCTTGTTGCAATATTTTTTGCAAAGCATCACTTAAACGCTCTAAAACTTCATTCGGCGTGCCCTTGGGTGCCAGCAAGCCAGTAAAAGTTACGGCAACCATGCCCTGAACTCCAGCTTCGGCAAAAGTAGGCACATCTGGAATTGAGGCAACACGCTTAGGAGATGTCACCGCTAAACCCCTAACTTTGCCTTCTTTAATGAATGGCAATGCTACTGAAATTTGATCAAAATTAAAATCGACTTGTCCGCCTAGTAGATCGGCAGTGGCGGGAGCATTACCCTTATAGTGCACTGTATTCCATTGCGCGCCAGTAAGGGACTGCAATAACTCGCTAGCCAAATGATTAGTAGTGCCTGCACCCGGTGAAGCCATATTTAATTTATTGGGCTCTTTCTTGGCGAGGGCAATAAATTCAGCCAGTGTTTTAACCGGTAAAGAAGGCTTAA
>CANKKB010000184.1 GCA_947482555.1 Burkholderiaceae bacterium
ATATAATTTTCATCGTGCTTAGCGAGTACTTGATCGGCGACAAAGATACCCTGATTGTTTAAGCGTCCTTGAGCTACTACTCCCTTACCTTCCTTAAAGAGGTCGGGCAACATTCCATCATAAGATACTGGTGTTTCATTAACTAAGTCGGTCACAATAAAATTAACCTTGAGGCCGGCAGGGTCGCGCTGTAAGCTACCCGCCTTCACTAAGCCACCAATGCGAAAGGCTTTATCGACAGGCGCCTCTTTCGCAACAATTTGGCTTGGGCTAAAAAAGAAGACCAAGTTACTTTGAAAGGTTTTGAAAACCAGAAAGGCGGCAATGGTAAGGCAAATGAGGCCAATAACAATTGCCAATAATCGTTTAGTGCGGGGTTTCATAGCCCCTTATTTTGCCTAATTTTTTATAAGTTGCTTGGCGATTGCGAATCAGGCTTATTAACTCACCCACAAAGAGTAAGTAACAGATTCCGAAAGACCACCAAACATAGGCACCATAGCCTCCCATGGCAAGAAAATCGGTAAGGTTAGACCAGTGCATTATTGAATTTCCTCCACTACCCAAGCAGCATGTTCTTCTCGCTCTAACACCAGGGTGCGACAGCGGTACAGGCTAGTAGCAATCGAATAAAGCCAAAAAGAGCCTACCATCAATAACATTCCCAGTAGCATTTGACTCGCCATAGCGGGTGCTTTAGTCATGCTGATGGTGGCACCCTGATGCAAGGTATTCCACCATTTCACTGAAAAATAAATGATGGGCACGTTAATTACTCCAACCAAAGCTAATACAGCCGCGCTACGATCAGCCCGCCGCGGGTCATCAATTGAAGCATGCAGAGATAAGAAACCAAAATATAAGAATAATAAGATCAACTCAGAAGTTAAGCGTGCATCCCAAACCCACCAAGTACCCCAAGTAGGCTTGCCCCATAGTGCACCAGTAAATAAAGCAATAAAGGTCATGAGGGCGCCAGTTGGTGCGAGAGATAAAGCCAGCATGCTCGCTAGGCGAGCATTAAAAATCAAACCAATAGCTGCCCAGAAAGCGACCAGGAGATAAATGAACATGGACATCCACGCGGCGGGAACATGCACAAAAATAATCCGATATGCATCACCCTGTTGCGCATCTGTGGGCGCAATCAAAAGACCAATATACAGTCCGGCAACTCCTAGAATTAATGCACCTACGGCAAACCAAGGGATCAATTTGCCAGCCAAACCATAAAAGGGTTGGGGCGCAGCGTATTTGAACCAGTTGATATTTCTGAGGGGCAAAAGAATACGCTTTCTAAATGATGGGAATGAAGGGCAAGGATTTAATGGCGTTGAGGGATTTTAGAACGAATATCCGATCTGCTTATTCAATGGCAATACGTAAGCTAAGCGCAGCAGCTAAAGGGGCAAAAAATAGGCTCAACACAAAAAGCGCTCCCAATAAATAAAAATGGCCGGCAACGGGCAGCCCAGCTTGATAGGCATCTACTGCCCCTGCGCCAAAGATTAAGACGGGAATTAACAGCGGTAGGACTAAGAGTGATAGCAGCACACCTCCGCCCCGCGTACCCAAGGTTAAAGCTGCACCTATTGCGCCAATCAAGCTAAATATCGGAGTGCCTAATAGTAGTGAGAGAAAAAGTATCCAGACACTTTCCCCCGAGAGGTTGAATTGCAGAGCCAGCAGTACCGCAGCAAAGCTCAGTAAGAGGCCTGAGCTAAGCCAGTGTGCAATCATTTTGGCGAGTACCGCTAAAGGTAATGGAATCGTACTCAATAAGAGCAGATCAAGCGTGCCATCTTGGTAATCATCGGCAAAGAGACGATTCAAAGAAAGCATGGCCGCAAGTAGTGCTGCTATCCACAACATGCCAGAGGCAATTTGCTGGAGTAATTTGGGCTCAGGCCCAACCCCCAGGGGAAATAAACTAGCGACGACTGCAAAGAAAAAAAGTGTTGCGAGGCTATCATTTTTTCGCCGTAGGACTAGACTTAAGTCACGCTTAATTAGTGCGGCCATAGCGGTAAATAGCTTCCAGATATTGCTCATAATTCGATACGCACCTTTGCGTTAGGCTGAGCGAGTTCAATTTCTTGATGACTACTTAAAGCCACAATTCCGCCAAGCTGGAGGTGCTGTTGAATAGTTTTTTGTAGGGCATGACTGGCATCACTATCAAGCGCATTAAAAGGCTCATCTAATAGCCAAAATTGTTTACGCGGCTTGAGATTTAGTTGCGCTAAGGCGATACGTTGTTTTTGACCTTGCGATAGCGTGCGCACCATTTTATTAGTCAGCGGCAATAATCCTCCGTGTGCGAGTGCGACTTCTACTTCCTTTATTGATAAAGTATCTTGGCGACAGAGTGCCGCACTTAATAGATTTTCCGCAGCCGTAAGATCTCCCTTAAGCGCTGGTGCATGACCAAGATAAATTAATTGCGCATTAAAGTTTTCTGGATTTGTGCGAATTGCTTGCCCTGTCCATTTCACTTGCCCGCTAGTCGGGCTAAGTAGTCCGCATAGAATACGTAGCAAACTGGATTTCCCTGAACCATTTTTCCCGACAATATGTAATAGCTGACCGGCTGCAATCGACTGGGTTAACCCCGAAAAAAGTACTTTTCCGCCACGCGCACAAGTCAGGTTCTCAAGTAGTAATGATTGCTCTAGATTATTGGCGGAAGAAGTAGTAGACATGATAAAAAGAGTTAGCTGCCAAAAAGTAATAGCAACTTAGTAAATTGTCCGCTATCACTATTCAACATGGTCCATAAGTCGAGTTGTAACTTAGGATTGTATGGATTGAGGTAAACCCCATCTTTACGAAGTTCAAAGTGTAAATGGGGGCCTGTTGAGCGACCTGTGCTGCCTACATAGCCAATTTCAAAGCCGCGGCGCACTTCATTACCCACGTCTAACTCGGCATTGAAGTTACTAAGATGAGCATAATATGTTTGATATCCACCCGGGTGCTCCAAGATAATGAGGTTACCAAAAGCCCCGTTATAGCCGCGCGCCACAACCTTGCCAGTAGCTACACTAAAGACAGGCGTGCCAATGGGAGCGGAATAGTCAATGCCCATATGCGCTCGATAGCGCGAGTTCGTTGAGGGCGCTTGCACCGTATTTTTGTTGGCGCTAGTAGATGTCTTTTTCCGCCCTGCTGCCACCATTCCTACACCGCGGGAGATGCGCCGATAACTGAGGGGGTTGGTCCACATCACGCGCTCGATTGATTCGCCGTTAGGGGTGTAGAAGCCACCAGGTAGATCATTACGATTCAGCCAAAATGCACTAGCTAAAACTTCTTTTGTCATTGGCGCAATAATTTCAACTGCCCAAATTTGCGCCCATTGCTCGCGATCGCCATAATCAACAATGACCCGTACGATATTATTCGTTTGCTCTGCTACGTTACTTTCCTCGGTATAAATTTGCTTCACAACGGTGTTTAATTCCCAGACCAATTCAATTGGTAATTTATTTTCAACTTGATTTGGGTCATAAAGTACTGCTCTGAGTGG
>CANKKB010000185.1 GCA_947482555.1 Burkholderiaceae bacterium
TAAAGCCTGAATATGCCGAAGGTTGGTCCAATAAAGGCAATTTATTAAAGGAGCTCAAGCAGTATGAAGAGGCATTAATTCACTTCGATAAAGCGCTTAGTCTTAAGCCTGATTATGCTGAGGGTTGGTCAAATAAAGGTAAGACCCTGCATGCTCTTAAACAGTATGACGAGGCCATTGCTCACTTCGATAAAGCGCTTAGCTTGCAACCGTATGAGGCAAGTTATTTTTATCAAAAAAGTCTTACTAATATTGCGCTTGATCAATATGCTATCGCTGTAGAGAATTTAGAAGATGCAATAAAATACAAATTTAGCCTTGAAGGGCATGCTGAATATGTGCTATCAGCATTAAAGCCTGAAAACGGTTTAAAACCCATGCCAATAAATTTTGTGGCGGAATTATTCGATGGTTATGCAGACTCCTTTGATAAACATCTTATAGATACCCTTAAATATGAGACGCCTAAAAACCTACTTGAATTATTAAATCTAGGTATTAATGACAAATTTGAAATCTTGGATATAGGTTGTGGTACCGGGTTAATGGGAAGAATGCTTAAACCCTATGCTTCAACAATCGTGGGGGTTGATCTATCAAAAGAAATGCTTTCAAGGGCAGACTTAACGGGAACTTATGATAAGTTGATTGCGGATGATATTTTAGAATTTCTGAATAAATGCAATGATAAATTTGACTTGGTTGTTTCTGCGGACGTCTTTATTTATATTGGAGAATTAAGTAATATTTTCATGGATTTAGCTAGAGTTATAAAAGCTGGCGGCTTTTTTTGTTTTAGCGTAGAAAAAAATGAATCTAGCTCATTTTCTTTGTCACCAAAAACGTTGAGATTTAGTCATTCAAAGGAATATATTCGTGGATTAGCAACTAGCCATAATTTCAAAATCCAAGATATTTTAGAGAGACCTATAAGGCAAGAAAATCATATTGATATCGATGGGTACTGTTTTTTGCTTAAAAAAGCCTATTAGAAGTTCATCACATATCAGCCATTAAAGAGGCTTTTCTAACCAGAGGGCAAATCCAAGAGGGGTTTGCAGCTCTCCTGAAAATTCCAAGCACTCCACTAGAGAGGAAAACAGAAGCCGCCTAGAAGAGTTACCTATTACCAACCCACCCAAGAGACTTAAGCATGAAGTGTGAAGCAAAGCTGAGGGCATCAGATATAGCAGAAGGTGCTGCAGCACTAACGGCAGTTGCTAAATATGTCATAACCACCACCAGAAGCTACTAGCGCTAGGGCAGTTGTTAAGAACAATCTAATTAAATAGATGCGCATGAATTCTCCCTTGCGATGCGCTAAGGGTTGGAATTGATGAGGCAATCTCAGCATGCTTTGGGCCAGTGGCGCATGTGCTACAAGGACGGCGAAAAAAACGGCGAGTAAGGCGCGAAGGATTCACATTTTTTAACCTTTTTTATTGATAGAGCGGCTAGTTTTTTTAGCGGTGAAAAAGATTTTTCTGTAACCCTATGGGAGGATCTTATTTTATCTAAAATTGTTATTTGATGGTCATACTGTGAATAAATAACGCAAGATTTCTATCATCATCTCCTAGACCTAAAGTCTTTGGAGAGATGAATTTATCGAATTTAAATTCAATACTGGTGAACTTATTCACTTCAACAACTTCGGGTAGTGGTATCTCAAGGTGGTTTTGATGAGAATTTTTTATGGTAGTTTGTAGCTGGAAGCTGTCATTCATCAATATTGTTAGTTGCAACTCTGGATTTTTATCGTTGATAAATGCACTTACATTAAATTCTAAGCGGCTTGAGTCTGGGGGAAATGCTGGCAGGACTAATCTTGTGGACCCACCGATAGTCCAGGCACCATTTTTTTCTGGCAATCCCCAGCCACTACCAACCATGTACTGATACCCCATACCTGATTTAGAAAAACTGATAGTTTCATTTAATTTGAGTCGAGGGGGTAGGTTTAGTTTAGTTTCCAATTGCTTGAACTGAAGACAATCAGTACATTCTTTCCAATTTGGGGCGATGACATTGAATCCATTAACCCTCATAAATAAATCTTTATTAGGGTCAAATTGTGGATCACCTAACCATAAATTATCCCTCCATTCATCTAGGATATAAAGCGTATCAGGATCGTAATTACCGCTGTAAAAAGAATCTAAGCCTTTCTGAATGGCTAATTTAGTTTTAGCATGATCTATGCGGGAATGGTAGATGAGATTGGTGCTCATTTGATGCATGTTTGCCAGTGTTCCAAAGGTATCCCAGGCGTGGTGAAAATGTCTAAAAGGAATCAGCGTAATATGCTTATATTTTTCCCCGGCCTGACTCCAGAAGGGGTGAGTTAACTCAAACTGTGGCGCGATATATTGCCTGCTTATATTTTGTCTGCGAATTTTTAACCAGCCATTACTGGTATCGATGACTTGAATGGAGGCAGAGAACAAGAGGAGTACGATAATATTTCGTGAAGAATAAAACCTACTAATGAGGAAGTAGGCCAATAACAATAGGGAATAATAGATTGGCCAAAAAATCCTTCCTGAAGCCCTAATTATCCCTAGCAATTTTAATAATGCATCTGGCAAAGAAAAATAGATTTTGATATTACCAATATGCATCTGATTGCTCAATGCAAGCAACAAAAATATGAAGAAAAAGATAAGTAAAAAACGATGCCGTTTCAGACTTCCCGTCAACAAAGCTCTTTGATTAGAGCTAAATAAAGTTAATCCACCTGCAATTAGGATGCAAATGGAACCCAAGCCGAGATAGCCATAACTTTCAAAGGAGGGGTGTGGGAAAAGATCATTCTTAAAGAAGATGGACCATCCATCAGGATCGATAACAGAAAATAAGTTGATCTGAAAATCACCGAAGCCAGCAGCAGATGAGTGCTCGAATTTGATTGCAAAGTAACCCAATAGATAAGCAGTTATGAAAACACAAGTGAGACTTGTTAATAAAGACTTTAATAATCCAGTAAATTTTTTATTTTTATCTGCTTTTACCTGATCAAGAATAGATGCTATGAATATAAAAAATATTATAAAAAACAAGTAAAAATTAATAGATAGCGCTATACAAATCAGAAGACTCCATAAAAAAGTGCTGCCTATATTTTTAAAGTGCAGCAAAAGAGCGCAGAGAATTAAAAAGTGACCCGATAAGGCGTAGTGATATCCAGTTCTCAATAAGAATATTGGTGAAAATATGATGAGAATAGTTGCAGCAAGTTTCGACCAAAAATTATCAAAGAAAATTTCAGATAATTTCCAGCCAATCACCGACTGGAAAAGGAAACAAATCAAAAGCCACGCTCCGAAATATTGGAAAACTTCAGGTAGCCAGGGTGAAAATAACTTAAATAATATGGCTAAACCAGGAATAGAGTCTGTGTAAACAATGGAGCTATTAAAGATTTCTCCACCCCAGCGCGGATTCATGCCGGGAGGGAACGACCATGGGCTATTGAAAAATAAATTCCATCCAA
>CANKKB010000186.1 GCA_947482555.1 Burkholderiaceae bacterium
ACCAGCGATCGTGGCGGTAACCCGCAGATTTATCGTATGAGTGCTGAGGGTGAAGGATCTGAAGGGGCTAAGCGAATTAGTTATAAGCAGGCTTTTGTGACATCGCCACGCATTTCTCCTGATGGCAAAAACCTGGCCTACATCGCCAATGGTGGTGGTGGCTTTAAAGTGCATCTGATGAATTTGGCAACTGGTGAAACCGTTGCGCTCACTGATACCGTCAACGATGAGTCGCCTTCTTTTGCCGCTAATGGTCGATATGTACTGTATTCCACGCGGGTTGGTGGTCGCCGGGTACTAGCGGCGGTATCAATCGATGGTAATTCCAAGCAAATCTTAAGTATTCCTGGTGCCGATGTCCGTCAGCCCTCTTGGGGCCCCTTCATGGACTAAAAGCGAGACGCGGGCGGGAGCAAGGCATAATATCTTTATCAAACTCGATTTTATAAGGAATTCAACATGCAACTATCCTCCATCTTTAGTCGCTTACTGACTCTGTCCCTTAATCGCCGCGCCGCAGGCATCGCTTTATTTGGCTTGGCAGCATTTCTCGCAGCCTGCTCATCGGGCGTAAAACTCGATGATGTCGACGGGACAAAAGATGCGGCGAACACATTTGGTTCGCAGCCTTGGAATGATCCCAAGAGCCCGCTCTTTGAGAAAAGTGTTTACTTTGATTTTGATGAGTACAACGTCTCCCCTAGCAAATACCAAAAAATGTTAATGGCGCATGCGAATTACCTCAAGCAAAATACGGCGCAAAAAATTATTATCCAAGGCAATACCGATGATCGCGGTACTACTGAATATAATTTGGCCTTAGGTCAACGTCGCTCAGATGCGGTTCGCAAACAACTCGCTTTATTGGGTGTATCTGATAGCCAAATGGAAGCCGTAAGTTTTGGTAAAGAAAAACCGAAAGCTGACGGCAATAACGAAGCTGCTTGGGCAGAAAATCGCCGGGCTGATATTGTTTATATTACGAAGTAATTTAAACAATATTCGTCTCGTTATTCTTTAAAGCATGTCTTCATTAACTCGTTTTAGTTTTAGCAAAGGGCTCAGAAAAGCAGTTTTGCTGAGTACTCTTGCGCTTACTGCACTTGGGGCTACCTGCTTTATGCCCAGTGCGTGGGCCTTGTTTGAAGATGATGATGCGCGTAAAGCGATTCTCGATTTACGTAAATCACTTGCTGCGACCCAAAGCGCCACCGCAGAATTACAAAGTCAATTAGAAAAATTAAAAACTGATAATGCGCAATTGCGCGGTCGGCTTGAGACAGTTGAAAAACAAACTGAAGAGTTGCTTGCCAAACAAAAAACCTATTATCAGGATTTAGATTCGCGCTTAGGTCATTTTGAACCTCGCACAGTCGAAGTCGAAGGTGTTTCGGGCACAGTGCAGCCCGGCGAAAAGAAACACTATGATGACGCTTTAAAAGCCTTTCAGGGTGGTCAACTGAAAAAAGCTGATGCAGACTTTAGTAGCTTTATTCGCAAATACCCCAGTAGCCCCTATTTACCCTTAACCTTGTTTTGGCTGGGAAATACGAAATATGCTTTACAGGATTACCCCGGCGCAATTGCGCAATTACAAAATTTTGTGAAGCGCTTTCCTAAACATCCGCGTGTTCCCGCAGCCATGCTAACAATTGCCAACTGCCAAGCAGAAAGTGGTAATAAAGCCGTAGCCCGCAAAACACTAAATGAGATCATTGCCAACTATCCCGATAGTGATGCAGCGAATCAGGCGCAAAAATCGCTTGGCGCAGTAAAGTAATTTCGCTGTATTTTTTAAATTTCTGTGATGAAATTTCCTGCATCCTATTTGCCGCCCCGAAGTAAACTTGCGCCAGCGGTCATCTTATTTTCCGGTGGCCTCGACTCAACGACCTTACTGGCCTTGGCTAAAGAATTGGGTTATGCGCCGTATGCATTATCAGTAAGTTATGGGCAAAAACATTCCTCCGAAATTCATGCTGCGAAACAGATTGCCGCTGAATTCGGCGTCGTACGCCATGAGGTAATTGACATTGACCTTGCTCGCTTTGGGGGCTCGGCCTTGACTGATCACAACTTAGTCGTTCCCACTACTCCTGGCCTGGCGAATGAAATTCCCAGTACCTATGTACCCGCGCGTAATACTATTTTGCTGTCTTTGGCGCTCAGTTGGGCAGAAGCGTTAGGGGGTCTGGATATTTTTTATGGGGCTAATTCAGTCGATTACTCAGGCTACCCCGATTGCCGCCCAGAATATGTTCAATCATTTGAACTTATGGCTAATTTAGCGACCAAGGCAGGAGTGGAGTCGCACGCTGAGGCGACACGTTTTCGTGTACATGCGCCCATTATTTATTTAAGCAAAGCAGAAATCATTAGCCTAGGCCTATCGCTAGGTATCGATTACGCTAAAACAGTTTCGTGCTATCAAGCCAATAGTGCCGGTGAGGCTTGTGGGAAATGCGAGTCATGCCGTTTACGCAAAATGGGTTTCGCGCAAGCTGGGATTGCTGACCCGACCCGCTATTCCATTTAAGCGCTTGGGGTCTTATGATCCAAAATACGCGCGACATAGCGCGCAATTAAATCGACCTCAAGATTGACTTGATCGCCAACTTTCAGCGCTGCTAAAGTGGTATTTTGCAAAGTATGCGGAATGATATTGATATCAATGATGCATTTTGCTTGCTCTGCAATTACGTCATTTACTAAATTAACCGTGAGTGAAACGCCGTTGACCACGATAGAGCCTTTGTAAGCTAAAAATTGCGCTAGCTCGGTCGGCGCAGCAATGCGTAGTAACCATGATGTATCTTTACTACTCACCTCAACAAAGTGCTTCACTTCACCAAAGCCATCGACATGGCCGCTTACCAAGTGACCCCCTAAACGATCATTTAAGCGTAAAGCTTTTTCTAAATTAACTGGGCCTAGCGTTGTTAGGCCAACAGTTTTATTAAGTGACTCACGTGAAATATCGACCATAAAACCCGTTTGATCGCATTGCGTTACCGTCATACAAGCGCCCTGAATGGCGATACTATCGCCAATGATGACATCATCTAAATAATTTAGTGGGGTTGAAATGCGCAGTTGCAAACCATCGCCTTGCGGTTTAATAGTCTGAATTTGACCAAGAGCAGAAATAATTCCGGTAAACATAAGTGTGATTATTTCATTTTCATCAGGCGGAGGCGTAAATCAGGATAAAAAACAGTGTGGTCGATAATGCGCCAATCATTGCCCATGAGGCCTTGAGATAAATGGGCTGGCGGATCGACTTGCGCCATACCGATGCCTGCGCCTAAAAAACGTGGGGCTAAATAGAGTAGTAGTTCATCTACACAATTCTCACGTAATAACGAGCCGTTTAACTTAAAGCCTGCCTCAACATGAATCTCATTCATGGCATATTTGGTCGCTAGTGTAGAAAATAATTTAGTCAAATCAACTTTACCGCCGGTATTGGGCATGGCAATTAATTCGATACCT
>CANKKB010000187.1 GCA_947482555.1 Burkholderiaceae bacterium
AACTTCGCTTTATCTACTTTGGCAGCATCTTCAACATAGCCAAGAGCAACTGCTTGGGGATCGGTTGGTGAAACCATGGCTTGGGCTTGAACACTATTGTTTAAAGCCAAGCTAGCAGCGCCTGCTGCGGACAAAATCATAAATTGACGACGATTGGTTTTCATGCGAGCTCCGTTGAGTTAAGAATTTCAACCGTGATCATAAATCACAAGTCACCCATCCCAGACGAAGTTTCTATCTCATTGATTTAGTTCGCTATTTTCTTGAGAACCGTTCTCAATTCAATTTCTCTCGCAGAGTTAACTTACGACTTACGTTGCACCAAGGCCAAGAACTCACGGCGTAAATTAGGATCTTTCAAAAATGAGCCGCGCATGACGCTATTAATCATTTTGGAATCAGGATCTTTCACCCCACGCCACTGCATACAGAAATGATCAGCCTCCATTACAACTGCTAAGCCCGTTGGCTTAATTTTCTTTTCTAAGAGATCAGCCAATTCCACCACTGCCTCTTCCTGAATTTGTGGGCGACACATCACCCACTCAGTAATGCGGGAGTATTTTGATAGGCCAATGAGTGCGCTATCTTTATCGGGCAAAACGCCAATCCAAACCTTACCCATGATGGGGCATAAATGATGAGAACAAGCACTACGAACGGTAATTGGGCCAATGATCATTAACTCATTGAGATGGGTGATATTAGGAAACTTGGTGAGCTCAGGTTGGTTGACGTAACGGCCATTGAAGACTTCATTGACAAACATCTTTGCTACCCGAAAGCTCGTATTACGCGTATTGTGATCACTTTCAGTATCGATTACTAAACTCTCGAGTACGCCTTGCATCTTCTGCGCCACTTCATCTACTAAGCCCTCGAGATCGCCAGGTTTAATAAAGGGCGCAATATTGTCATTCGCATGGAAACGTGCTTTTTGCGCTTGGATACGGCGCCGTATCACGGTTGATAATGGCAGGCCATCTTCATTAGGTGCTTTCTTTGCAGTGGCGGCTTTCTTAGTAATTGCAACTTTCTTTGAAATTACCACTTTCTTTGCTGCGATAGTCTTTTTAATCGGCATCACTTCTTTCTAGTTCATGTTCTTGTATCAACAACAATTTTAAATCTGCAAAAATAGGGCCAGTACACTAATAAATCCTAAAGTCCAAGCAACTGTTCTTAGCGTGGGCCAATCGGCTAAATAACACAGCACATACAAACAGCGAGCAATAACAAATGTTAACGCCAATAAATCTACTCTGCCTTGAGGTGCATTGGCAAAGGACGCGATGATGACCGCAGCAAAAAATAGGGGCAAAGATTCAAAGGTATTGGCCTGAGCTGCATTAGCCCGTGCCCGAAAACCGGTTTGCTTAGCAAGCCATTCGCGCGGACGGCTATTGTCATAACCTTCAAAGCCCTTTTTGGCAATACCAGCGCAAACAATGGGCAGAATTCCCATAAATAAAATGCAAGCAAATGCAATCGTCATTTGTATTCCACCTTTTTATTTTTTCTTACCGATGCGGGTTTCACTACCATTCATTAAGTTTTGAATATTGCTGCGATGGCGCCAAATTAATAAAACGCACATGATTACTAAGGCCAGCACTACAGGATGAAAACCAAATAGAAAAACATAATACAGCGGCGCAAATAATGCAGCAGCAATGGCTGCCAATGATGAATAACGGGTGAAGAAAGCCACAATGAGCCAAGTACTTAAGGTAGCCAAACCCAAAAAGAAATTAATCCCAAACAAGATGCCGCAGGCTGTGGCTACTCCCTTGCCGCCCTTAAAGCTATGAAAGAGGGGAAATAAATGCCCCAAGAAAACTGCAATGATGACAGCGCATAAAACCCACTCAAGCGAGCCTGAAGGCTCCGTACCTAAAACCATCCTGGCAATAAGCACCGCCGCCCAACCCTTTAAGGCGTCGCCGAGTAAAGTAAATAAAGCGGCTTTTTTATTACCAGTGCGCAACACATTGGTGGCGCCCGGATTCTTTGATCCATAGGTATACGGATCGGGCAAAGCCATGCACTTACTCACCACTACCGCAAAGGAAATAGAGCCCAATAGATATGCGCCCAGAATCAATAAAAAGTTAATCACCATACCGCTATCTTAAACAAGCGGCGCATTTTGAGCTTAAAAGCAAAAAACCGTACCGAAGTTTTTCTGCTTTTAAGCTCAAAACTGTTGGCGATGAAGTGAATGTGGCTAACCCCGAGGATGATGCTGCTGATGAATTGATTTGAGTCGCTCTCTAGCGACATGGGTGTAAATCTGAGTGGTTGAGATGTCGGCATGCCCCAGTAAAAGCTGTACGACCCGTAAATCGGCTCCATGGTTCAGTAAGTGGGTCGCAAATGCATGACGCAAAGTATGCGGCGATAAGGCAATGGGAATATTGGCAATCAGTGCATAACGTTTAATTAAAGCCCAAAATGCTTGGCGAGTAAGGCCGCTACCAGTGTGTCGCCCGACAAAAACTTCATGACAGTTTTTACCTTCTAATAAAGGCGTGCGTGCTTCGGCTAAATAACGCTTAAGCCATAAACCGGCCTCTGCGCCAAATGGTACTAAGCGTTCTTTGCCGCCCTTGCCATTAACAATACGCACGACACCCTCATTTAAGCCAAGCGCAATGGTTTTGAGCGTGACGATTTCTGAGACCCGTAAACCGCTGGCATACATCAGCTCAAGCATGGTGCGATCGCGTAATCCCAAAGGAGTGTCAACATTTGGTGCGTTGAGTAAGGCCACAATCTGCGCTTCACTTAAGGTCTTTGGAAAACGCTGGGCTTGCTTAGCCGCACGCAACTTCATGCATGGGTCGCTCTTCACCAGATTGTGACGTAAAGCATGGCGATAAAAACGTTTAAACACGGTTAGGCGACGATTGGCCGTAGTAGCTTTATCGGCGCGCCGATGGGCAATATAGGCGGTGAGTTCTTGTTCGCTAGCCGCATACAAATCGATTGATGAGTGCGTTTGTAACCATTGCGCCAAGAGCAATAAATCCCGGCGATAGGCGGCCAAACTATTTACTGCTAAGCCATCCTCTAGCCAACAAGCATCACAGAAACGTTCTATTGCTTCAACATTACTGGGAGCCAATGCGCCCGAATTATTCACTGCAGTTCATCTGCGAAGTTAATCGCGAAAGTTATTAAAGCCTAAAGGTGATTCCGGTACATCTTTGCGCAGCATAGCCATCACCTCTTGTAAATCATCACGCTTGCCGCCCGTGACACGGACTGCATCACCTTGAATACTGGCCTGCACTTTAATCTTGCTATCTTTGATAATACGCACCACTTTCTTGGCTAACTCGGCGGCAATACCCTTTTGAATTTTCATGGTTTGCTTGCGCTTATCACTGCCAATCGTTTCGAGTTTGTCATCTTTGAGATAACGGACATCGACATTACGCTTAGCCATTTTTCCGTACAGGACATCACGAACTTGTCCCAACTTAAAG
>CANKKB010000188.1 GCA_947482555.1 Burkholderiaceae bacterium
GCTTAGTCTATTGACTTCTTTGCTGATGATTGGCTTTAGTAGTTCAAATGTTCAGGCTCAAAGTGCCTTTGCTGGATTTTATGGACAGGTCTCTACTGGCTATGAAGGCAATCAATTGGGTAGCTTCAGTAATAGTGCCACACAAATTCCCAATAACAACTCGGATACCAAAGGAAGTGCCCCCAGTCAAAACTTTGGTGGGGCTCCCTTAGTCTTTGGAGCGGGTTATTACTGGCAAGTTAGTGAGAAATGGTTAATCGGTGTGGGTGCAGATTATTCAGCAATAACGCAAACTAGTTCTACTTTTTCCAGAAATATAACTAATGCTCCGGGCAACACCATAATTGTTGCTGGCGAAACGCTTACCAATAATGGCTCAAGTATGCAGCTCTCCAATCGCTTTAATCTCTTTCTTACTCCAGCATATGCAATTGATAAAGATAAATTGGTTTATCTTAAAGCAGGCTACAGTCAAGTCACTGCACAATATAACCGTGCAACTTCGCAAACTAAAACGCTCAATGGTGTATCGACTACAACTGCAGCAGCAGGCGGAAATCAATCTTCAAATCAAGGCGGTTTCCTGGTTGGATTAGGCTATAAGCAAATGATTGCGAGCGGTTTATACGGTTTTGTTGAAGGCAACTATATGGGCTATAGCGCTCCTAGTTACAGTTATGCCTCTACAACTACAGCCATCGATACGCTTCATGGTATTAGCTCTACTGGCACCAGAACTATACCTGCTAATTTTAGTAGCCTTAATTCATATCAATTCTTAATTGGTGTTGGATATGCATTTTAAACAATGTATTAAGTTAAGTGAATTCATGCGCACCTATTTAATTAGCTTGTTATCGATAAATTCCTTTAAATCTTCCCCAGTTAAGGCCTTGTTATAGTCAATCTTGCCGTCTGCCGTTTTGGGGGCTGCCCAAGTAGTCCACTTGAACTCATCGTTGACTAAACGGGTGTAGGTCTCGCCATTAAGTTTGGCGGCGCTAATTTTGTCGCCTTCAAAGTCATTCAAGTATTTCAGGAAGAGCAGCCAGGATTTAGCCTCTATGTAATCCAGCTCATTGGAGCAGCCAGCATCTTTGCGCAGGGTATCATCTAAATTGCGAAAAGCAGCTTCAAACATTAAATGCCTTTATAGATATGTTTTCTAGAATGATAGTTTGTTAAGTAGGGTTGTATCGATTGACGAGGGCTTAGGGATCGCTTGGGTGGGTGAATATAGGCCTAATTATTCCCATAAAATGCCGACACTGTGCCTTCACAGTCCTAGAAAAGCAAAAAGGCTTTTAAGTCAATTGACCTAAAAGCCTTCTACTGTTTGGTTGCGGGGGCAGGATTTGAACCTACGACCTTCGGGTTATGAGCCCGACGAGCTGCCAGACTGCTCCACCCCGCGTCTGAGCCTTAGATTCTAGCATTTTTAAGCCTATTTTGTCGAGCCTTACAGGCTTTTAAGGGTATATTGTGTCAATTAATCGGGGGAAATAAGGGCTCAAAGGAGTAATATATTGCCTTGCAATATCAATTTGAGGTTAAGTAATGTCGGTTAGCAATCCCGAATATTCAGAATCGACGTTACTACGTCCTATCGAAATTTCTCATGGTGCCCATCACGAACATCGCGGCCCCATAGCTGGTCTAGTCGTTGCGGCTATTGGCGTGGTATTTGGCGATATTGGCACAAGCCCGCTGTACGCTTTAAAAGAATGTTTTAGTGTTGCTCACGGCATTCCATTTTCAGCAGAGGCAGTCTATGGCGTGATCTCGATGGTGTTTTGGGCATTTACCATCGTCGTTTCGTTAAAGTATGTACTCTTCATTATGCGCGCTAATAATCAGGGCGAAGGCGGCACTTTGGCTTTAATGGCTTTGGCTTTGCGCTCAGCACCTGTAGGCTCTCGCCGAGCGATGACCTTGATGATGATGGGTGTGTTTGGCACTTGTATGTTTTATGGTGATGCCATTATTACGCCAGCAATTTCCGTTTTATCTGCTGTTGAAGGGCTTGAAGTCCTTTCGCCAAACTTAACTACTTACGTCATACCTGTGACTGTAGCGATTTTGACTGGATTATTTTTAATTCAGAAAAAAGGCTCTGCATTAGTAGGTAAATTGTTTGGCCCCATCATGGTTACTTGGTTTGTAGTTTTGGGAGTCATGGGCGTTTACCAAATTCTTAGCAACCCCATTATCTTGCTTGCTTTTAATCCCTTATACGCAGTTGATTTCATGATCAATCATGCGTTGCAGGGCTTTATTGTGCTCGGTGCAGTGTTTCTGGTGCTTACCGGGGCCGAGGCTTTGTATGCCGATATGGGGCACTTTGGTATTAAGTCGATTCGGGTGGGTTGGTTTTTCTTAGTGATGCCCTGTTTATTATTAAATTACTTTGGGCAGGGCGCTATGCTGCTGCTCAACCCGGATGCTGCGAAAAATCCCTTTTATTCGATGGTGCCTGATGTATTTGTATTTCCCTTAATTATTTTGGCAACGCTAGCCACAGTCATTGCTTCGCAAGCGGTTATTTCTGGGGCATTTTCCATTACGAGCCAAGCTATTTTATTGGGCTTCTTACCCCGCATGAAGATTCAACATACTTCTGATAAGTCGATCGGACAAATTTATATTCCTTTAGTCAATTGGATTTTATTTATCTTTGTGATTGTGATTGTGTTGGCATTTAAAAAGTCTGAAAACTTAGCCGCTGCTTATGGCATTGCAGTTACAACAACCATGATTATTGATACGGTTTTAGCTGCTATTGTGATGCGGGTGATGTGGCGCTGGAATGCCTATTTAGTAACCTTTGTAATCTCTGCCTTTTTATTCGTCGACGCCGCTTTCTTTACCGCTAACTTATTAAAGGTATTAGAGGGCGGCTGGTTCCCCTTATTACTTGGCGGTATTTCTTTTATGCTGCTCTTAACCTGGTATCAGGGTCGACAAATGATGCGCGAGCGGGCAACAAATAACGGTATTAAGCTCGATTCTTTCATGAGCTCCTTATTAAAACATCCCCCCCATCGCGTAGAGGGCACCGCAGTATTTCTGACTGCGCATGTGGATTACTTGCCGGTGTCTTTCTTGCATAACTTAAAGCACAATCATGTGTTACATGAGCGAGTTTTCTTTCTGAAGGTAAGTATTTGGGATATACCCCGAGTACGTAATGAAGATCGCATTACGCTTAGTGAAATTGAGCCGAACATTTTTGTTGTACGTGCGGTTTATGGTTTTAATGAAACGCCCGATATGAGTCAAATCATGCATTTGATTGAGACTAAAGCGAAGTTGAAATTTGACTTGATGAGTACCTCATTTTTCTTATCTCGTGACACCATTGTGCCTACTGATATGAAAGGCATGGCTCTTTGGCGTGAAGCCATATTTGCCTGGATGTATCAAAACGCGAGCCGTCAATCTGACTTTTTCAAAATTCCTGCA
>CANKKB010000189.1 GCA_947482555.1 Burkholderiaceae bacterium
AAAGGTACTTTCTGACCTTCTTGGGTTTCTTGCATCACCACCTTAACGGCTTGACCAATATAAATTGCATCAAAATCACAATTGGTAATATGCGTTAGCATTTTGATACCCTCTTCTAAGGTTACGTAAGCCATGGCAAATGGAACCTCTACCCCCCGGCGCATGACGGTAAACGAATAAATTTCGCCTTTACCACTCGACTCAACCCAACGGGTTTGATCACTGCCACAATGCGGGCAAATCGTTCGCGGATAAAAATGGGGTTCATTACAAGCTGAGCACATTTTTAATAGCAAGCGCCCCTCTTGAGCGGCCTCCCAAAACGGCTTATTTTCTGCATTAATCACTGGGCTTGGTAAGGGTACATTCAAAATATTACTCATGACACTCTGCCCATAATTAAGGTAGCTGCACCGTGACGTGTGCCAAGAGCACCACCAATACCAGAGGCTAAAGCAAATTCCAGATTCGGGATTTGTACCGCCGGATGGGCTTCGCCGCGCAATTGGCGCACTGCCTCAATGATCTTCGTCAGGCCGCCACGATTGGCTGGATGGTTGTTGCATAATCCACCACCATCAGTATTAAAAGCCAGCGAACCTTTGCCGGCAATTAATTGGCCATACTCGACAAAACGACCGCCCTCGCCTTTTTTACAAAAACCTAAATCTTCTAGCTGAATTAATACGGTGATAGTAAAACTATCGTAAATCGAGGCATACCGAATTTGCTTTGGCGTTATACCGGCCTCTGCAAACGCGCGTGGGCCAGTCCAGGCAACACCTGAGTAGGTTAAGTCCACCTTGCCACCCATTTGTCCTTTAGCAGATTCAGCGGCACCTAGCATTTGGACTACTGGGCGCTTTAATGACTTAGCGATATCGGGATGAACCACTATTACTGCGCCACCACTATCGGTTACCACGCAACAATCGGCTCGGTGCAGTGGATCGGCGATCATTGGCGAGCTTAAAACATCTTCTACCGTTAGCACTTCCCGCAGTAAAGCATGGGGATTATGTTGCGCATGCGCTGAGGCGGCTACTTTAATCCACGCCAGCTGTTCGCTGGTAGTGCCAAACTCGAACATATGGCGCATGGCGCACATCGCATACGTATTTAAAGGTGCTGGTGAGTATGGTTTTTCAAATGCAAAATCAGGAGCAGATGCGTGTTGACTACGCACCTGTGTACCGCTCGAACCCTCTGATTTAGGCCGGCCTGCTAAGGTAATCAAAGCAACCTTGCATTGCCCTTGGGCGATAGCGCGAGCGGCATGACTGACATGGGCTAAATAAGAAGCGCCGCCAATATCGGTTGAATCTAGATAGCTGACTTTTTTTAAGCCCAAATAATCCACCATCGATACTGGGCCCATACCCGGAGCGTCGCCAGCACAAAAATAGCCATCAACATCATTTAAGCTTAAGCCTGCATCTAATAGCGCACCACGGGCTACTTCAGCATGTAATTGTGCTACCGTATGATTTGGCGCAACTCGCAGCGGGTGCTCATAAATTCCGGCAATACAGGCATTCGATTTGGCTGACATTCATGATTCCTAAAACAGGTATTAAAGCATGCTGACTTTGAAGACTTGATTTAATTGGATTTATTCAAGGGTGATTTTCGATTGCGCAATTAGCTTCCGCCAGCGCTCGACTTCGCTCGTAATAAATCGCGCAAACTGTTCAGGCGTTCCCGGCATTGGGTCGGCCCCTTGCGCAATTAATTTATCTTTAAATTTAGGGTCGGCCAAAATCAGTTGTAACTCTTTATTCAAGCGGTTACGAATCTCCACTGGCAAGCCCGCTGGACCCACTAAGCCATACCATGTGCCCATGTCATACCCAGGTACACCAGCCTCTGCAATGGTGGGAATGTTGGGGGCTGCAGGCGAGCGCTTAGCGGTGGTTACGCCTAAAGCCCGTAAATTTCCAGCCTTCACTTGTGGTAATGCGCTGGGTAAATTCGGGAAAGCCATGTCTACTTGTCCTGAAATAATATCGGCCATTGCACTGCCGGTACCTTTATAGGGAATGTGGACTAGATCAATATTGGCCATTTTCATGAAAAGTTCAGCTGATAAATGGACTGAGGTGCCATTACCGCTAGAGGCAAAAGTAAGTTTTCCTGGGCTTGCTTTGGCTGCGGCAATTAGCTCTCCTACTGTCTTATAAGGCGAACTCATCGGTACCACGAACATATTGGGCGCAGAAAAAACACTACCAATTGCCGTAAAGTCTTTAATCGGATCGTAATTGAGATTCTTATATAGCGAAGCATTCACTGCTTGGCCAATCGAAGGAAAATATAAAACATAGCCATCCGGCGCTGAACGTGCGACTAATTCTGCGGCGATATTACCGTTGGCTCCCGCGCGGTTTTCGACAATGACCGATTGTCCTAAGCGAGACGATAAATTTTCTGCTAACGAGCGCCCTACCGTATCGGCTGCACCTCCAGGCGAAAACCCCACAATTAGGCGAATAGTTTTGGATGGATAGGTCGTACTATCTGCTGCAGCGAATGCTGTAGCACTCAATAAAAAAAATAAAGCAGCTATTCCTTTAGCAAGGATGAATATAAAACGATTTTCAAGTCTCATGATGTAATCTGCCGCGTTGTTTTAACTGCATCAGCTTAACTACTTTTGCCATTTTGTATCTCAACTCCACTAAGTTCACGCAACTGCTCAAAGCTTAAGCCGTCCACCCAATCGAGTGCAACGAGCCCACTTGGGGTAACTAAAATTGTTGCTAAATCGGTATAAATGCAATCTACCACGGTTAGCCCTGTAATGGGGTAGGTGCAAGTGTTAACAATTTTAGATACGCCTGATTTAGTTAGGTGCTCCATCATCACAAATAATTTTTTTGCCCCCAAAGCTAAATCCATCGCACCACCTACTGCTGGAATGGCCTTAGGATCACCAGTACGCCAATTGGCTAAATCGCCCTTTACAGAAACCTGAAAGCCGCCTAACACACAAATATCAATGTGCCCACCGCGAATCATTGCGAATGAATCGGCATGATGAAATAGCGATGCGCCAGGCAACATCGTTACGGGTTGTTTGCCGGCATTAACAATTTCATGATCAATTTGCTCACCAACTGCTAAAGGCCCCATCCCCAGCAAACCATTTTCGCTATGCAAAATAATTTCTCGATCGGGAGGTAAATAATTAGAGATAGTCATTGGCTGACCAATGCCTAAGTTCACCGTTGCGCCATCGGGAATATCTTCGACGATACGTTGAGCAATCTCTGCAGTAGTACGCTTTTTAAGTTGACTTAGATCCATGCTAACACCCACCCTGAATTTATTCTGAGCGTCATTTTTTCTCCCCTCCATCAATACAAACCACGCGCTTCACAAAAATACCGGGGGTAATAATCGTCTCAGGATTTAACTCTCCTAATTCGAC
>CANKKB010000190.1 GCA_947482555.1 Burkholderiaceae bacterium
GCTTGGGCTTGCTTTTGATCGTCCCAAATTTTGGGATCTTCAAGAATTTGATTAACTTCAGTTAGGCGACGTGATTTGACGTCGAAGTCAAAGATACCCCCGAAGCGCCTGCTCACGAGCCAGCAAATCGTTGAGGGTATTACCAATCAGATTGAGTTGTTCAGCTTCCATGGCTGGATTATAAGGGCTGTAGCAAAAATCACTGAGAAGCTTAGGTGTTTAGGTCGCACGCCTCGATCATGAGCTGTACTCGGGCTTGCCCTTGATACCGATCAGTTACGAGTCGATAAGCTAGCTTAACCTTAGCAGGTAGGGTTTGGGTTTGATTAAACCAAACTCCTGTAGCAGGTTTGCAAGTTTGCGTACCCGATTCACTCTCGATGGGGCGTAACTGTAAGCGCAGATGCTTTTCCTTCATGAGGCTTTGTTGTAATACCTCAAATTCACCGAAGAAGATCGGCTGAGGAAAGCCTTGTCCCCAAATTTCACTAGCCAATAAATCACCAATTTCGGGCGTTAATTCAGTACTTAAAAGCGCGCCATCATGCATACAACGCTTTTCTAATAAATCAGCAGAGAGTAATTCGCCGGCTACTGTTTGAAACGTTTGGTCAAAGAGCGCAAAATCTGCACTTTTAATCGTAAGGCCAGCAGCCATAGCATGGCCCCCAAATTTTAGAATTAAGCCAGGTTCTCGCTTAGAGACTAAATCGAGGGCATCGCGCAAATGAAAACCGCTTAGCGATCTTCCCGAGCCGCGTAACTCGTCGTTTTCAGCAGGCGCAAACACAATTGCCGGCCGATTAAAACGTTCTTTAAGGCGTGAAGCGACAATGCCCACGACTCCTTGATGCCAAGCAGAATTCCATAAACAAATACTCGAACGTGCAGCAAAGTTGTGTTGTAGTTCTTGCTTGGCTAAATGGGCGAGAGCGGTTTCTTGCATGCCACTTTCAATCACACGGCGCTCACGGTTAATGCGGTCTAGTTCATTGGCAATCGTTTGCGCTTCTACGGGATCATCGGTGAGCAGCAGGCGAATTCCTAGCGTCATATCGGCTAAGCGGCCAGCAGCATTCAGTCTGGGGCCAAGTGCAAAGCCTAAATCAAAAGCACTCGCTTTCATGGGATCGCGCGCTGCAGCATTAAAAAGAGCAGTGATACCCAGTTGGCAATTGCCATTTTGCATCCGGCGTAAACCATTTGCCACCAAAATGCGGTTATTACGATCGAGTTGTGCGACATCCGCTACTGTGCCTAGGGCAACTAAATCGAGGAGGTTCTCAATTTTGGGTTGATTGGCTTGGGTAAAGTGATCGCGTGCACGCAGTTCAGCACGAAGCGCAATTAAAAGATAAAACATCACACCTACCCCGGCAAGAGACTTACTGGGGAAAGGGCAGCCAGTTTGATTCGGATTCACAATTGCCAAGGCTTTAGGTACTTGTGCGGCGGGTAAATGGTGATCGGTAATGATGACTTCCATTCCTAGCTCACGCGCACGATTGACTCCAGCCTCACTAGCGATACCGTTATCCACTGTAATTAAAAACTCGGGACGCGGAATTTGTTGGGCAGCCAGTTCCACTACCTCTGGGGTAAGTCCATAACCCATCGTAAAGCGATTGGGAACTAAAAAACTGACTGGTGATGCGGGACTTAACATTTTCAAACCGCGTAGAGCAACAGCACAGGCCGTAGCGCCATCGCAATCGTAATCCGCAACAACGAGAATAGGGCGCTTTTGTAAAAGGATATCGGCCAATATGGAAGCAGTACTAAGGCAGTTCTTTAGTTCCTTTGGCGGTATCAGTTCTTTTAAATCCAGCGAAAGTAGATTCGGATTTTCAATACCGCGCGCTGCATAGAGTTTTGCGAGTAGCGGATGCACACCACTTTGCGCTAACCAATTAGCTGAGCGCTCAGAAAAAGGGCGGGGAATAAAACGCATTAGGGGTTTTTCTCCATAAAGTCTTCCCAGCTTGGTAGGGCAGGCGAGCGCCAAAATAAAAGGGGTTGCAATATTGACAGAAGTCCTTTATTGGAAAGTAAATTACTACGGGTAAAGAGGCGCTCGCGTGGCACAGCAGTTGGAAAATCGATAATGGCGATTTCGTCTAAGTGTCCGGCAAGTAAAGCTGCACATAACTGAGGCCAAATCTCAGCGGGTTTATTAAGCCATGCAAAGGCCCCAACAAGTGGATTATTGGGCTTTGCAAAATCACGCGCTAAGCCATCAATCTCATGCATATACGGTTTATTTAAATACTGCGCCAAACCTGCGAGTAAGAGATGATCGCCAATAAGCGTAGTTGCCTTTTCAATTTCTGGTGGTGCGTGAACATCAGCTAAGGCGCCAATACCGCTGAGCCAAATGGAGTTTACCCGAGGTAAACCTTGTTCTTCGCGCGCGTCGTTTGTGGAATCAATATGCCACAACATTTGAATTTCATTTTGCAGTTTGCGCCAGCGCTTAGCTACTCCTTCAGAAGTAGTGTCGCGCGGCGACCACCAGTCGATATTGCGGCCATGAGCCTGATCGGTACTATGGGTCTGCAGTGTTGCAAAATCTGCCGCAACTAAGCCCAGCTTTACAAACCAATACGCATGGTGCGGGAAAAATGGCGTATTACCAAAATCTTCTTCTAACAAGGGTTTGGCGGCAGAAAATAATGCCGTAGCATCAGTCGGACTTAGCGCTAATAGGGCTGGGTTAGTGAGGATTAAATGATCGCGGGTCGCATGTAAATGAATTGCTTGGAGGTAAGCAAAGACCCCATTTTTTACTTGCTCTAATGGCATGCCAAGACCTAGCATCAGAATTGGGGCTAGGGGCAAAGCTTGCGTTGGATGCTTGTAAGCCAGTAAAAAACGCTCATGCGGTAAGCCAAGAGGGGGTAAAGCTGCCTCAGATACAGCATCTTCCCCTGCTAGCATGAGGGTAAAGCGCCGCAAGGGGGTTTCTAAGGAGGGGCTCAAGGGCTGACTAACAGTGGCTTCGCGGTGGCTGGTAATTGGATCATTCCCTTGATTTTATGGGGCATTTAGTAATTCCTGCATAGGCTTAGCCTGAATTCACTAAACTGAGGGTATGAAGACACTTCCCATTGAGCTAGAAATTGGCTTACGCTATACCCGCTCTAAGCGCCGCAAGGCAGTAGGTAAGCAAGATGGATTTTTATCCTTTATTTCGGCCATTTCCACTGCGGGCATTGCTCTAGGGGTGGCGTCGCTGATTGTGGTTTTATCAGTGATGAATGGTTTTCAAAAAGACGTCCGTGATCGCATGCTTTCGGTCTTATCCCATATTGAAATTACGACTGCTGACAGCATGGGTGACTGGCAGTCTTTGGCTAAAAAAGTTGCGACCCAAGCCCATGTGGTTGGAGTAGCACCGATGGTGACA
>CANKKB010000191.1 GCA_947482555.1 Burkholderiaceae bacterium
GGGATTTTTGATAATCTCCTGTTCATAGAGGCGATTGAGGCGCGCAGTATCGGCAACGGGGTCATCGCTAGGAAAGCCTTCAATAGGCTTGCTTATAGAGCAAATATAGCCACTTTCGTCAGGCTTTAGCGCCGTAACCATTAAGCAAACTTCAGCGCCAGCCATTTTTGCTAAGCGTGACACCGAAGTAACCGTATTCGTAGATATTCCAAAGAAGGGCACAAACACACTGTCTTTTGGGCCCAAGTCAATATCAGGCGCAATAAAAACAAAATTACCAGCACGAATTTCGCGCAATAAATAACGTAATCGGTTTTGTCGAGCAATCGATCTGCCGCCAAAGCGCTCACGCCATTGAATAATTTTTTGATTAAAAAAAGGATTTTTCATATTTTGATATAAGCCAGTCCCTTTTGGTAGATCTCGGTCAAGCGCCAGCACGGAGAGCGCTAAGATGCCACCTTCAATGCCAACAAAGTGCGGGGTGATTAATAAGCGGGGTTTGCGATCTCCCAATTGAATCTCTGCCTTGATGTCCACCAGCGCAGAGATTTGTTTGGGACTGCCCAACCAAATACGACTTCGCTCAACCACGCTTCTTCCCAAGAGGCGCCAATGAGCTAAAGCTAAGGCATCAATTTCAGCAGGTGCAAGTTGTGGAAAGCATAAGCGCAAATTGGTTTTAACCACGCGCTTTCTTTCGCTCGGCAGGCGCGCTGCCAGCGATCCAAGTGCATAGCCAGTATGTACCGTGAGAACATATGGCATAACAGAAAAAAAACGCAAAAGACCAAGTACCAAAAAGTGAAGTGTGGTTTGTAGCCAATGCATGATGAAATATTTTTACTGAGTTGGGGGCAGTTCTGCGCCACTAGGGTGCTTGAAGCGGTTATAGGCCCAAATATATTGATTGGGTGCACGGCAGATGATTTTTTCCAAGGCTAAATTTAATTCGACAGCAGCTAGCGCAGCGTCAGCAGAAAATGCAGGTAAGCGTTCTGCATGAATAACCCAGCCCTGCCCAAGCCCTTTACGTTGCGCAGAAAATAGCACGACTGGAATCTGTTTACGACCTGCCAGCCGAGCAGGCAAGGTAGTGGTGTAGGCATAGCGACCAAAAAAAGGAGCCCACACCCCTTCGCCACCACTGGGCACTTGATCCGGCAAAATGCCGATGGCCTCGCCACGACTCAGGGCCCTAACCATTTGCCGAACACCATGAAGATTGGTGGGCACAAAATGCATATTGGGGTAAGCCCGCCACGATTCAATTAGCTTATTTAACCAATCTTGTCTTGCAGGGCGGTACAAAATAGTGGCCGGAAAATGGTTTGCCAAAATGCGCGGAATAATTTCAAAACCGCCTAAATGGGGGCAGAGCATGATGAGACCATGACCCTCGTCAATTGCCGCCTCAACTAGGCTCCAGTTAGCAATCTCAGCCATGGCAAGGGCTTTTTTGGGGTTATGCCAGATCCATAAACTATCGGAGAGCAGCATCCCAGAACCAGGAATAGCCTTTAAATATTGGCTTTTTAGTTGGCTTGCCGCTAAGGCCTGAGCATAATTAGTCTTAAAAAGAGCGCGATACTTTGCAGAGGCCAGATAAGCAACAAAGCCTAAAAATCCACCAAAACCTTGAGCAAGGACTAAAGGCAAAGCGGCCACAATCCGTAGTACGAGGTTAATCAATGGGGAAAGCATTTGATAATGATATTCATAAAGTCATCATGCCTACAAAAAGAGGCTGAATTGCAGACCCATCTCCGGGACGACCAATCCCCTTCAGTAAATAAGCATTTTTTCAGTTAAGATAGGAAAATCGCCGAGTTAAGACAACTTGCGGGGCGATTCAAAAATTCTGCTAAAGCGTCGCCGTTGTATTTCCGGCACGTCTGTTGTCATATAAGTCGTGTTTATTTTTTATAAGGAAAATGCAATGGCAAATGAATATTTCTTTACCTCAGAGTCAGTCACTGAGGGCCACCCCGATAAAGTTTCTGATCAAATTTCTGATGCCATCTTAGATGCCATCTTGACGCAAGATCCAACGGCTCGAGTTGCTGCGGAAACTCTTTGCAATACGGGTTTGGTGGTGCTTGCAGGCGAAATTACCACCCATGCCAATGTTGATTACATCCAAGTTGCCCGTAATACCTTGCGAGAAATTGGCTATGACAATACTGAATACGGGATTGATTACAAGGGCTGTGCTGTTTTGGTGGCTTACGATAAACAAAGTCCCGATATTGCTCAGGGTGTCAACCATGCCGCCGATGACGGATTAGATCAAGGCGCTGGCGATCAAGGCTTAATGTTTGGTTACGCCTGCGATGAAACACCTGAGCTAATGCCAATGCCAATTCATTTGGCCCATCGTTTAGTAGAGCGTCAATCGCAATTACGGCGAGACGGTCGTTTAAATTGGTTGCGTCCCGACGCTAAATCGCAAGTCACATTACGTTACGTCGATGGCAAGCCAGACTCAATTGACACTGTAGTGCTCTCGACACAGCATGCTGAAGATATTTCCTTAGAGCGCTTGCGTGAAGGTGTAATTGAAGAAATTATTAAACCAGTTCTACCTAAGCATTTAATCAAGGGAGCAATTAAATATTTGGTCAATCCTACTGGCCGCTTTGTGATTGGTGGTCCACAGGGAGATTGCGGTTTAACAGGCCGAAAAATTATTGTTGATACATATGGTGGCTCGGCACCGCACGGCGGCGGCGCTTTCTCCGGTAAGGACCCTTCTAAGGTAGATCGCTCAGCAGCCTATGCAGGGCGTTACGTGGCAAAAAATATTGTTGCCGCAGGACTAGCGACGCGTTGTCTAATTCAAATTTCCTATGCAATTGGTGTGGCTCACCCCACATCAGTAATGGTGAGTACGTATGGCACCGGCAAAATTCCCGATGAAAAAATTGCGCAATTAGTAGCCGAACATTTTGATTTGCGCCCTAAAGGAATTGTCAAAATGCTTAATTTATTGCGGCCAATTTATCGCAAAACTGCTGCCTATGGTCACTTTGGCCGCGAAGAACCTGACTTTACCTGGGAGCAACGCGATAAAGCCGCCGCATTAAAAGCTGCTGCCGGAATGTAATGCCAGCTTGAAAGTCTGGTCTGATAAGGCTTTCAAGCGTACTTAGCTGAAGTTATGCAGGAAGCTAAAAAAGTGTTTACAATTTAAGAAGATCTTCAAGGAGCGTTGCAAGGGGCTAGTTGTTTTGCCTCCCCAGGCTTGAAGAGGGCAGACCCAGTCTGCTTTTGCAACCGCGCTCGCTAACCCGTGGTCAATGGTTGGCGAGTTTACTTGCCCCAGCATTGATCTCTATTTAGCTGGAGCAGGAATGAATACCGTAGCTGATTTCAATTTAAATGA
>CANKKB010000192.1 GCA_947482555.1 Burkholderiaceae bacterium
AATACTTTTTCCCCAATCCAGCGGCCAATAAAATAATTGACGGTATTACCAACGACTGCAGCAATCAATAAACCGCTGCATAAGGTAAGCATATTAAATTGGCCAGTGGCGCAATAAGCTCCAGCAATAAATAATAGGGAGTCGCCAGGCAAAAATGGGGCAATAACTAAGCCCGTTTCAGCAAACACAATAGCAAACAGAATGCCATAGGCCCAGTTACCATAATTTTGAATCACTAGGTCTAAGTGACGATCAACATGCAAAAAGAAATCGCCTAATTGAATTAAGGTATCCACTAACTTCACCCCTTTAATTGAAATTGAGGAGGATATTAACAGGCTTAACCACCCAAGCTTCCTATAATTGCCGTATGCCCCTAATAGAAACTGCGCCATCAATGCGCCTTCACACCGCAGAATGCCCCTCAGATGTGCTCTGCATTGTTGGGCCGACTGGCAGCGGCAAAAGTCATTTAGCGCTTACTGTGGCCCAAAAAGCGGCCCTGCACGGGGTGGAAATTGAATTAATTAGCATGGATTCTGCCTTGGTTTATCGTGGCATGGATATTGGTAGTGCAAAGCCCTCTCGGGCTGAACGTGCTTTAGTACAGCATCATTTAATTGATATTCTTGAGCCCCATGAAACCTATTCTGCTGCACGCTTTGCCAAGGATGCAAAACGCCTCTGCACAGAAATACAGGCGCGCGGGCATATCCCTGTTGTGGTTGGCGGAACGATGCTCTACTGGCGAGCTTGGGCCTACGGCCTATCAGTCCTGCCTGCAGCAAGCCCACAGATACGGCAAGAACTAGAAACACGCGCAGCGCTCTTGGGCTGGCCAGCATTGCATGCAGAGTTAAATCAAATCGACCCCCTGACCGCTGTCCGCCTTAAACCCAATGATTCGCAACGCATTCAACGGGCCTTGGAAGTGTTTTTAGTCAGCGGGCGCCCTATGTCAACTTGGTTAGCTGAAAGTCCGAGTCAGGATGGCCGCACTGGTGAAGCTATTCCAGCTGGACTAAAGCTCATTGCGCTTGAACCCAGTGAGCGGCAAAAATTACATGAAGGTCTTGCACACCGCTTTGATGCAATGCTTGATCAAGGTTTAATTGAAGAAGTGAAAGCACTACGTCAGCGCCCCGAAATTCATGCCGACTTGCCTGCCATGCGCGCTGTTGGCTATCGACAAGTATGGAATTACTTAGCAGGTCATGACTCGTTGGACACAATGCGGGAGAAAGCATTAGCAGCCTCACGACAACTTGCTAAACGCCAGTTAACTTGGCTACGGGCGATTGCAACCCGGAAATGCTTTGATTCGCTCACGACCAATGGCCAACAACAAGCTCTCGCCTATTGCTTAGAGCAGCTCAATATTAAATAACCAGAGTTTGAGCTTCGCCACTAGGACGCTCACGTACTTCACCAGCCACCCAAACCTTTAAGCCCTGTGCTGCTAATGACTTTATTGCAGTAGACGCAAGCTCGGGCGCAACGATTAATACCATCCCAATTCCACAGTTAAATACCCTCACCATTTCTGCATCAGCTACATTGCCGTGGGTTTGTAACCAGCGAAACAATGCTGGCAACTCCCAAGTATCGCGCTGTATAACAGCCTGCATATTTTCTGGTAAAACTCGCGGCACATTGTCAACAATGCCGCCGCCAGTAATGTGTGCCAAGCCTTTAATGTCAATTTCAGACATCAGTTTTAAGAGGGGTTTAACGTAAATTTCCGTTGGCGCCATCACCACATCAATTAATGGCCGACCATCTAAATCGTCATCCGGCTTTGCACTAGCGCGCTCAATAATTTTTCTCACCAAAGAATAACCATTACTGTGAGCACCACTAGAGGCAATTGCCAAAACGATATCGCCAGCACAAATACGTGAGCCATTAATGATTTTTGATTTTTCCACCGCGCCCACTGCAAATCCTGCCAAATCGTATTCTCCAGGCGGGTACATGCCAGGCATCTCAGCTGTCTCTCCACCAATCAACGCGCAACCCGCAATTTCACATCCTTTAGCAATGCCACCAATAACGCTGGCTGCTGTATCGATCGTTAATTGGCCGCAAGCAAAATAATCGAGAAAAAATAAAGGTTCAGCGCCCTGTACCAAAATATCATTCACACTCATGGCCACTAAATCTTGTCCAATAGTGCCATGGCAATTCCATTCAAAAGCCAGTCTTAGCTTGGTCCCAACACCGTCGGTACCGGCTACCAAAACGGGCTCTTGATAGCGCTTTGGTACTTCAAATAGTGCTCCAAACCCGCCAATTCCCGCTAAAACGCCCTCACGCATGGTTTTTTTGGCTAGCGGCTTGATCCGCTCAACCAGCGCGTCGCCAGCGTCGATATCGACTCCAGCATCACGATAAGAAAGGCCTGCAGTCAGGGGGGAGGTGGATTTAGTCATAAAAAATAGGTGCTATTTAGGGGTGAACTGAACTTGATCGTTAGAATCATTGAATTCTAGAGGATCAATGCCCTATGGCCGAAATTTTTACTCCCTTCCTGGCAGCCTTCATTTTGGCGTACGCTTTACGCCCAGTTGCCTTATGGCTTGAGCAGCATCGGCTACCAAAATCGCTAGCCGCTTGCTTAGCGATGATTTTTGGCTTAAGCCTGCTTGCCGGCATTGTCATTTTGCTGATTAGCTTAATTAGCCAGGAAATTCCCTTAATTAAAACTCAGCTACCCGAGTGGATTGAAAAAACCCAAATGTGGTTGGCACCAAAATTAGCCGAACATAATATTGCCTTTGACTGGGTCGCAATTAAAGCAATTGCTACCCAAAAAATTAGTGCTTTGGTGAGCGATAACGCCAAAAACGTAGTGAACACGACCCTAGGCACGATTCTTTCTTCTGGCGGATCAATCCTGAGCGTCCTTATCGATTTGGTCTTAACGCTATTTGTCCTGTTTTATCTTTTGCTTGATTGGAATCACTTCTTTCAATATTTAAAAAAATTAATTCCTTTACGCTTTCAAACAACTGCACAACACCTGTGCGCAAAAACTGATGGCCTCCTGTCGCAATATTTACGTGGCCAAATTTTGGTCATTCTCGTAATGGCAATTTATTATTGCTCCGGCCTCTCGATTGTGGGTGTGCGGGGCGCAATTGCTTTAGGGGTATTCACTGCAATCGTCGTGATCATTCCCTATTTAGGCTTCTGGCTTGGTTTTATCCTCGCACTACTTTCGGCCCTTTTACAATTTGGTTTGGGCGCAGAGCTTATTGGTGTATTAGTGGTATTTGGTATCGGCCAAATGTTAGAGGGCTTTTTCTTAACCCCGCGTCTAGTCGGCGAACGGATTGGCCTTCACCCA
>CANKKB010000193.1 GCA_947482555.1 Burkholderiaceae bacterium
ATTGGGCGCGATGATGAGATTCGTCGCACGATTCAAATTTTGCAGCGCCGGGGTAAAAATAATCCAGTCTTAATTGGCGAACCAGGTGTTGGTAAGACCGCTATTGTTGAGGGTTTAGCACAGCGTATTGTTAATGGTGAAGTGCCTGAAACTTTAAAAAATAAACGCGTATTGGTTTTAGACATGGCTTTGTTATTAGCTGGCGCTAAATATCGTGGTGAATTTGAAGAACGTTTAAAGGCTGTACTAAATGATGTTGCCAAGGATGAAGGTAATACCATTATCTTCATCGACGAAATTCATACGATGGTAGGAGCTGGCAAGGCTGACGGGGCAATGGACGCAGGCAATATGCTTAAACCCGCTTTAGCGCGCGGTGAATTGCATTGCATTGGCGCAACTACCCTCGATGAATACCGTAAATACATTGAGAAAGATGCTGCACTAGAGCGTCGCTTCCAAAAAGTGATGGTGGATGAGCCAAGTGTTGAAGCAACGATTGCAATTTTGCGCGGCTTACAAGAACGTTATGAATTGCATCATGGTATTGAAATTACCGATCCCGCCATTGTTGCTGCAGCCGAGTTGTCACACCGTTATATTACCGACCGTTTCTTGCCGGACAAGGCCATCGATTTAATCGATGAGGCAGGCTCACGCATTCGTATGGAAATCGACTCTAAACCAGAGGTAATGGATAAATTAGAGCGTCGCCTCATTCAGCTCAAAATTGAACGCGAAGCGGTGAAGAAAGAAAAGGATGATGCATCCAAAAAGCGCCTGGATTTGATTGAAGAAGAAATCAAGCGTTTGGGCGCTGAATATGCTGATTTAGAAGAGATTTGGAAAGCCGAAAAAGGCGCAGTCTTAGGTGCCGCCACCTTGAAAGAGGAAATTGAAAAGACTAAGGCGGAAATTACCAAGTTGCAACGTGAAGGTAAATTAGAGCAAGTAGCTGAGTTGCAATATGGCAAATTACCAGAATTAGAGCAGAAGCTAAAGTCTGCAGCGGCTGCCGAAGCAAAGGGCGATAAAGATGGCGTAGTTAAAAATAAGCTCTTACGTACTCAGGTTGGCGCCGAAGAAATTGCTGAAGTTGTCTCGCGTGCTACTGGCATTCCGGTATCCAAGATGATGCAAGGAGAGCGCGATAAATTATTAAAAATGGAAGAGCTTTTACATAATCGTGTCGTGGGCCAGGAAGAAGCGATTCGGGCTGTCTCTGACGCCATTCGTCGTTCACGGGCCGGCTTATCAGAAGAGAATAGACCTTATGGGTCATTCTTATTTTTAGGTCCTACCGGTGTAGGAAAAACCGAACTCTGTAAAGCACTCGCTGGCTTCTTGTTTGATAGTGAAGATCATTTAATTCGCATTGATATGAGTGAGTTCATGGAAAAACATAGTGTGGCACGCTTAATTGGTGCACCCCCTGGCTATGTGGGTTACGAAGAGGGCGGCTATCTTACCGAGCAAGTAAGACGCAAGCCCTATAGCGTGATTTTGTTTGATGAAATTGAGAAGGCCCACCCTGATGTATTCAATGTCCTGTTACAGGTATTAGATGATGGCCGCTTAACAGATGGGCAAGGCAGAACGGTAGACTTTAAAAACACCGTGATTGTGATGACGAGTAATATTGGCTCGCATTTAATTCAATCGATGTCGAGCGAAGGTAAGAAACAGGCAGCCATTAAAGAAGCTGTCTTCGGCGAATTAAAAAATCATTTTCGTCCTGAGTTTCTGAATCGAATCGATGAAATTGTGGTGTTCCATGGCCTTGATAAAAAGAACATTGCTTCCATTGCCAAGATTCTTTTGAAAAACTTAGCTGACCGCTTGGCAAAGGTCGATATGCAACTGGAGGTGAGTGATGCCGCCTTAGATAAGATTGCTGAGGTAGGTTTTGATCCAGTCTATGGTGCGCGACCATTAAAGCGGGCCATTCAACAATACATTGAGAACCCAGTTTCGAAGATGATTTTAGAAGGGACCTTCGGTCCTAAGGATGTAGTGCCAGTCGATGTCGATAAAAAAGGTGAATTTAGCTTTACACGACAAGTACATTAAGTGAGGTGGTGCCATTCCATAATGTGGAATGGCATTTCCCTGGCTAAAATGGGCTTCTTTTCTTTTGGATGAATCTATTTCAAGCACTGAATTATCATTTCATATAGTGAATTAATACCTCTAAGTTACTGATAATGTTGGTTTAAATATTTTTATATTCTAATGTTATATCGCTTGCAACTTCGCTTGTAATCTCTACACTCTTATATAAGACATAAGACTGATTTTATTTACCCAAGGAGAGCATGATGAGTACACGCAAAGAAGCAGCAGCAGCAATTCAAAAGGATTGGGATACCAACCCACGTTGGCAGGGCATTAAGCGTGGCTATACCGCTGATGATGTAGTGCGCTTACGTGGCTCACTCAAAATTGAGCACACCCTGGCGAAGACTGGTGCCGATAAATTATGGAATTTGGTGAATAACGAAGCGTATGTCAGTACTTTGGGAGCATTAACCGGCGGACAGGCCATGCAACAAGTGAAGGCTGGTATTAAAGCCATTTACCTATCTGGTTGGCAAGTAGCGGCCGATAATAATTCATATGCGGCGATGTATCCAGATCAGTCTTTATATCCAGTAGATTCTGTACCCAAAGTCGTAGAACGTATCAATAACACCTTTGAGCGCGCTGATCAGATTCAGTGGTCAAAGGGAATCAATCCTGGCGATCCGGGTTATATCGATTACTATGCGCCAATCGTTGCCGACGCTGAGGCTGGTTTTGGCGGCATATTAAATGCCTATGAATTAAGTAAGGCTTTAATAAAAAGTGGCGCAGCTGCAGTTCACTTTGAAGATCAATTATCTTCAGTGAAGAAGTGCGGTCACTTGGGCGGCAAAGTTTTATTGCCCACACAAGAATCAGTACAAAAACTGATTTCAGCCCGCTTGGCAGCCGATGTAATGGGTACCCCCACAATTATTTTGGCGCGCACCGATGCCGAAGCAGCGGACTTAATTACATCAGACTACGATGAAAATGATAAGCCCTTCCTGACTGGTGAACGGACGCCTGAAGGCTTTTATAAAACCCGCAAAGGCTTAGATCAAGCAATATCACGTGGCTTGGCATACGCTGCCTATGCCGATATGGTGTGGTGTGAAACGGGTACGCCAGATTTGGATTTTGCACGGAAGTTTGCTGAAGCGATTCGGGCGAAGTTCCCTGGAAAAATGTTGGCCTATAACTGCTCGCCTTCATTTAACTGGAAAAAGAATTTAGATGACGCGACAATTGCCAAGTTCCAACGCGAGTTAGGTGCCATGGGCTATAA
>CANKKB010000194.1 GCA_947482555.1 Burkholderiaceae bacterium
CAGGGTTATTTGATAGCTTTGGAAAGATAGCTGGCATCGCTACCGGCAAACCATCGGCAGACTTTACTGTAGCAATTGCCTCGCGGGCTGCATAGTGTGGGTCCAAAGCGATATCCTGCGCGGTATAAATCCGCCCTGCAGGTACTTCCGCAGCTAATAAGCGTTCCAATAAGGCCTCAAGCTTAAATTTACTGGTCCATGCGCCAATTGCTGCATCAATCTCTATTGCTCTCTTAGCGCGTCCATCATTACGCGCCAATGTAGAATCTTCGGCTAAATCACTACGTCCAATTAAGATCATTAATCGTTTAAATATCGAATCGCCATTGCCTGCAATCAAAATATATTGACCATCAGCACAAGGATATGCATTTGAAGGAGCAATTCCAGGAAGAGCCCCACCCGCAGGCTGACGTATTGCACCAAATACGGAATATTCAGGCAATAAACTTTCGGTTAAGTTAAAAACCGATTCGTACAGAGCGACATCAATCATTTGCCCCCCACCACCCCGCGCGTCGCGCTCATACAGCGCCAATAAAACACCTAAGGCACCATGGAGGCCAGCAATCGTATCGCCTAAAGAAATCCCTGCGCGAACAGGTACACCTTCAGGTTCACCAGTGATATAGCGCAGTCCAGCCATTGCTTCGCCAATTGCGGCAAAGCCAGGTTCATCGCGCCGGGGACCATCTTGACCATAGCCTGAAATACGCAACATGATTAAGCGCGGATTAAGACGATGCAATTCTTCCCAACCCAAGCCCCATTTTTCAAGGGTTCCAGGACGAAAATTTTCCACTAAAATATCGGCTTCTAAAGCTAAGCTGCGCGCAATTGCTTGCCCTTCAGGAACTCGTAAATCAAGGCAAATAGATTCTTTATTGCGCGACTGTGCCTGCCACCAAACTGAAGTCCCCTCATGCAACATACGCCATTTACGTAAAGGATCGCCCTCGCCTGGTGCCTCAACTTTAATGATCTCAGCACCAAAATCAGCCAACGTTTTGGCAGCAAAAGGTCCGGCAATTAATTGCCCTAACTCCAACACCTTAATTCCTGCAAGAATTTGCCGCATTGCGTGCCCCTTCATTGATGACTACGCCACAAGTAATTCGATTATGCTAGAGGCACCAAAAGCTCAATCCTACTATTTTAATTGCGTCTCCAACTAAACGCCTTAAACCATGAATCTAACCATTCCCCAGCCCGACCAATACCAAGCTATACGTGAGGCCCTACGGGCAATTTGCGGGCAATTTGATTCAGCCTATTGGCAAGCGGTAGATCATCAGCGCGCCTATCCAGAGGCCTTCGTCAAAACCCTGACTGAAGCAGGCTGGTTATCTGCCTTGATTCCCGAAGAATATGGTGGCTCTGGCTTAGGCCTAGCGGAAGCATCAGTCATCATGGAAGAAATTAATTTTTCTGGAGGGAATGCCGGATCCTGTCATGGACAAATGTACAACATGGGCACCCTCCTGAGGCACGGCTCGGAAGCACAAAAACAACTTTACTTACCCAAAATTGCCGCCGGTGAATTACGCTTGCAAAGTATGGCAGTAACTGAGCCAGGCACTGGCACCGATACGACAAAACTAAAAACCATGGCAGTAAAAAAAGGAGATCAGTATTTTATTCACGGTCAAAAAGTCTGGATCTCTCGCATTCAACATTCCGACTTAATGATTTTATTGGCGCGTACTACTCCCTTAGCTGATGTAAAAAAGAAATCCGAAGGCATGTCTATTTTTATTGTTAACCTAGCTGATGCAATTGGCCACGGCATGGAAGTACGCCCAATTAATAACATGGTAAATCATGAAACCAATGAGGTATTTTTTGATAACTTGGCAATTCCTGCGGAAAATTTAATTGGTACTGAAGGCCAAGGCTTTAAATATATTCTCGATGGGCTAAATGCAGAGCGCGCCTTAATTGCGGCTGAGTGTATCGGTGATGCGTATTGGTTTATTGACCGCGCGCGTCGTTACGCTAATGAACGTATCGTCTTTGATCGCCCCATTGGAAAAAATCAGGGCATTCAATTTCCGTTGGCTGAAAGTTATATTGAAACTGAAGCCGCCAATTTAATGCGCTTCAAAGCCTGTAACCTATTTGATGCTGGCGCTGCGTGTGGTGCCGAAGCGAATATGGCGAAATATTTAGCCGCAAAAGCCTCATGGGAAGCAGCTAATATGTGTATGCAAACCTTTGGTGGCTTTGGCTTTGCCAGCGAATACGATATTGAACGTAAATTTCGTGAAACTCGCCTTTATCAGGTAGCCCCTGTTTCGACCAACTTAATTTACGCCTATATTGCCGAGCATGTTCTCGGTTTGCCCCGCTCATTCTAATGTCTACCGCTCAATCTAACCACAAGCAATCTACCGCCGGCCCAAGACCCCTTGATGGAATTACGGTCATCGCTTTAGAGCATGTCATAGCAGCGCCTTTTTGCACGCGTCAACTGGCCGATTTAGGTGCCCGCGTGATTAAGATTGAGCGCCCTGTCTTAGGCGACTTTGCCCGTGCTTACGATACGCGGGCGAAAGGCATGTCATCGCATTTTGTTTGGGTTAATCGCTCTAAAGAAAGCTTAACGCTGGATTTAAAACAAGCTGCTGCTCTAGAAATTCTCCATAAGCTACTACAAACGGCTGATATCTTCGTACAAAACTTAGCGCCTGGGGCTGCAGCTCGCATGGGCCTTGACGCAAATAGTTTGCAAAAAATAAATCCGCGCTTAATTTATTGCGATGTGTCTGGTTATGGTAATAACGGTCCCTATCGCGATAAAAAAGCCTACGACCTTTTAATTCAAAGCGAGGCTGGGTTTTTATCCGTTACTGGTACGCCAGATCAACCAAGTAAAGCGGGCAATTCGATTGGCGACATTGCTGCAGGCATGTATGCCTACTCAAATATTTTAGCGGCGCTGCTACTGCGCGAGAAAACTGGTCTGGGCTCTTGCATAGATATCTCGATGCTCGAATGTTTAAGCGAATGGATGAGTTTCCCACTGTATTACGCGATGGATAATGCGCAGCCACCATCACGCAACGCTGCTTCGCATGCCACTATTTATCCCTACGGTCCATTTCAGGCAGGCGATGGCAAGACGGTGATGTTAGGTTTACAAAATGAGCGGGAATGGTTGCAATTTTGCCGTCAGGTACTTCTTAAGGAAGAACTCGCTGTTGATCCTCGCTTTAATAGTAATGCCCTGCGCAATGAGAATCGGGCTGCTCTTGAGCAAATTATTTTAGAAGCCTTTCGGCCGCTCGATAGCCAGCAAGTCATTGCTCGGCTAGATCAGGCCAAAATAGC
>CANKKB010000195.1 GCA_947482555.1 Burkholderiaceae bacterium
ACGCTTGGAAAGATGGTGGCCAATAAAGCCATTCACCCCAAGAATGAGGATTTTTTTCATGGGTGCTGCCTCGTCTAAAAAATTGAATACAAATGCGTACTAGGCGGGATACCAGTGCAGGATCTCAATGACCTGATGATCACCGCAAACGCCAAATACCTGATTATCAACCATCTGCACGCCGGGCTGACCAAGCTGGAGTTGTGGGGGCGGTAAGGCCAATAAAATCGAGCTTGCCAAGACCATTTGCCGTCCTTGCCATGTCGTAAAAGCGCCCGGATAGGGGGGTGCAACTGCGCGGATCAGATTATGAATCGATTGCGCAGTTTGTGACCAATCGACTTTGCCATCAGCAGGTTTGCGACCACCAAAGTAGCTGCCTTGCTCGAGGCGATTTGGTAAGCGTTTTAGTTGTCCTGTTAATAATTGCGGCAGGACGATTTGTATCACTTGAACTGCAGCTACACTAACCCTTGCAAAGACTGCTGTGGCTGTGTCATTTGGGCCAATGGGGACGCGTTCTTGACCGATAATATCTCCCGCATCCGGTTTCGCTTCCATGATATGCAAAGTAGCGCCAGTTTCAGTTTCGCCGTGCAAAATGGCCCAATTAATGGGAGCCCGACCTCGATAATTAGGCAAAAGAGAGCCATGCATATTGAGTGCAGCAATGCGGGCACAGGCTAAGAGTGCAGCAGGAATTAGGTAGCGGTAATAAAACGAAAAAATATAGTCCGGCTGCAGAGCTTGCAAGCGCGGTAAAAGAGCATTTAATTCATTAGTCTGCGGCTGAAGATAAGGAATATTTTTTTGTTTACAGAGCTCTACTACACTCGCAAACCAAATATTTTCATTGGGGTCATCGGTATGGGTGATGACTAAGTCAACTTGTATCCCTGCGTCGAGAAGCGCTTGCAAGCAATTCACGCCAACATCATGATAGGCAAAAACAACTGCGCGCATAAAATAACTTACAGTTTTTCGAGTACGGCTTGCACTACATAACGAGGCCGTTGGCGAATTTGTTGATAGATACGCCCAATGTATTCACCCAATAAACCAAGCCCAAATAGCATCACGCCGATGAGGAAAAAGGTCAATGCGAAAAGGGTAAATACCCCCTCTACCTCAGCGCCAATAATAAAGCGTCGAATTAAAAGATAGGCAAATAAACTACCAGCTGCCAACGCTAAGAGCATGCCTAGAATAGAAAAAATTTGCAGAGGTACAACTGAAAATCCCGTAACTAAATCAAAGTTTAGGCGAATCAATTGGTAAATACTATATTTCGACTCACCCGCAAACCGTTCTTCATGTTGCACTGTAATTTCGGTCGGGTTAGTGGCAAAGGTATACGCTAGTGCAGGAATAAAGGTATTGCTTTCATTGCATTTGCCCACCAGATCAATGATGCGCCTCTGATAACCGCGCAACATGCAGCCTTGATCGGTCATGGTGATGTGGGTAATTTTTTCGCGCAAGTGATTCATCAGTCGCGATGCACCTTTGCGAAATAAAGTATCTTTACGATTGGTGCGAATCGTGCCCACGTAGTCATGACCGGCAATTAATTCGTTGACTAGCGCATCTATTTCTTCGGGGGGATTTTGTAAGTCAGCATCCAAAGTAATAATGTATTCCCCGCGGGCGTATTCAAAGCCAGCCATGATCGCCATATGTTGCCCAAAATTATTTTGAAACAACACTACGCGAGTCGTATCAGGCCGTAATTCAAATTGCTGACCCAACATTGCTGCAGAACGATCGCGACTACCATCATTAATAAAAATAATTTCGTACTGAAGTTGACGTTTTTCGGCAAGCGCATCGAGTGCAGAATAGAGGCGGCTAAAGAGGGCTGGTAAGCCTGGCTCTTCGTTGAATACCGGCACAATAATACTTAATTGCGGTGCATTGCGTGATGAATTGAGTGGCGTAGAGACCGTCATAGCGTAATTATGCGCTGGCTTGACGATGTTGCTGTAAAACTAGCAAGAAAGCGCTGCACACGCGCTTAACATCAGCATCGCTCATGGCGGGAAATAAGGGTAAGGTTAAGATTGAGCGGCCGATGACTTCCGCCACTGGAGTCGTGTATGGAAGGTAGCCAAATTTACGATAGAGCGAGAAATTGGTGATGATAGGATAGTGCACCCCTGTGCCAATACCAAGTGCCTTTAAGGCGGTCATGATTTGCGACCGTTCTACTTGTAATTGCTGCAAAGGTAACAATACTTGAAACAAATGCCAATTACTATCAGTAAAATTTTCAGGGGGCAGTTGCAGGGCGAAATCTTGCAGTGAAGCAATTTTTAAGCCGGCTTTTAATAATTCAAAATACAGTTTTGCAATCGCTACGCGACGGGCTTGAAACGCCGGAAGATTTTTAAGTTGGTGTATTCCAATGACGGCATTGATATCGGTGAGGTTATCTTTACCTCCTAAGACGTCAACATCCATGCCATCTGGCCCATGCCGAGTAAGACCTTGCAAGCGCAGTTTTTCAGCTAAGGCGGTTTCACTGGCGTTATTCAGAACGAGGCAACCGCCTTCAACGGTAGTGAGATTTTTGTTCGCTTGAAAACTAAAGCTGACTAAGTCACCGATGCTGCCAATACGTTTGCCATCCCAATGCGAGCCAAATGCTTGAGCGGCATCTTCAATTACCCGTAGGTGATGGGTCTTAGCGATCGCATATAACTCATCCATATCAACGGGTAAGCCAGCTAAATAAACGGGCATGATGGCGCGGGTTCGCGGTGTAATAGCGGCAGCAATAAGCTTAAGATCAAGATTGCGGGTACGCGGATCAATATCAACAAAAACAGGTTTAGCGCCTACCGATAAAATGACGTTGGCAGTAGCAACCCAAGATAGCGGCGTGGTAATCACTTCATCGCCCGTGCCAATGCCCGCTATTTGCAAAGCAATTTTCATGGTGGCCGTGCCATTGGCAAAGCAGCGTACGGGTCGACCACCAAAATAACGGCTTAACTCGGCTTCAAATTCAGCGACTTTAGGCCCAGATGTGACCCAGCCTGATTGCATTACTGCGGCAACCGCAGCAATCGTAGCCTCATCAAAGCTCGGCCGCGTAAAAGGAATAAAGTCTGACGGCGAACTCGGGCTTGTAGTGGGTTTTTCGTTCATGGCGCTATTTTCGCAAACTTGGGTGAGCTACCACCACGCGCCGAGAATCTCGACCAATTTCTTCCATCGGCAAGCCTATTTTTTGTAAGGCCAGATATTGCTCTGGCACCATCAGTGCATAGGC
>CANKKB010000196.1 GCA_947482555.1 Burkholderiaceae bacterium
AGCTCAGTCCATTAAAAAAGTTTTGCACAGAGTTATCCACAGGCTTGACACGTACTTTCAGTTTAGTTTGCTAAAGTACTGAAAGTCTATGTATACCATCTTACTTGCAGCCGGTTGGCCGATTTGGCCTCTTTTAGCAGTCTCTATTTTTGGCCTAGCCATTCTGATTGAGCGAAGCTGGTATTTACGTAAAAAACGAGTTTTGCCCGCGGAGGTTTTGCAGGAAGCCTTTGAATTAGGCGCGCAGATAAACCAGAGTATTCGTGGCAGGCAATCAGATCCCCAACTCGCCACCTTAATCAATTCAATTGGCAACTCTTCTCCAGCCGGCTCACTGTTGGCATGTGCGCTTGCAGAAAAGATGGCAGGAGCGCCGGCTAATCATGCCTTAGAAGAGCTTCAAGCCACAGCTGAGGCAGTTTGGCTAAAGTTAGACCGATACTTAGGTGCACTAGCAACCATCGCTACAGTAGCGCCTTTACTGGGCTTATTTGGGACAGTCGTGGGCATGATTGAAATTTTTGGCAGTCAAGGCAGTGCCGTTGGCAACCCCTTACAACTAGCGCATGGTATTTCAGTAGCACTTTACAACACTGCCTTTGGTTTATTAATTGCTATACCCGCTTTAGCTGCTTGGCGCCTGTTGCGTTCAATGGCCGATCAACGCCAACGCGAGTGTGAAGAATTTACCCGCCAGTTATTTAAAAAACTCTACCCCAATGCAAGTGATGAATAAAAATCAATCTCGCGTTGGGCGTTTTTCTTTAAGAAAAAATCAAGGCCTGTTTCTTAGTCGCGCTTCTGCTAGTGCCAATACGCCCCCAGAAATTAATTTAATTCCCTTTATTGATGTCTTACTCGTTATTTTAATTTTTTTAATGATCTCCACTACTTTTACGCGCTTTCAAGAATTAGCGATTGCCTTACCAAACGCAAGTGGTGCGGATTCTGCAAATCAAAGTCAACAAATTCATTTGGCAGTAAGTCGGGATGGGCGCTATGCGCTAAATGGTCGTATCGTCAGCAACGATCAACTTAGCAACGCTTTAGCACAATTGGCGAATGCTAAGCCTGCTGATACTAAGTCAGCCCTGCAAGTAAGCATTGATGCTGATGCCCGCGCATCTCATCAAGCTGTGATGACAGCGCTAGAAGCCGCCCGTGATGCCAATTTAAGTAATATTGTTTTTACAAGTCAAACTAAATAATTCGACGCTGCCAAAGACATGTTGACAATATGCTAACGGCACCACCATTTTGGGATAAACGTAATTTACTCAGCCGGCTACTGAGTTATGCGCTTTGGCCTCTGGCGCTCCTCTACGGTTGGTTCTGCAGCTTACGTAATGCAGCTCAAGATCTTAATTTTGCTAAATCAGCGCCAGTGCCGCTCATTATTGTTGGTAATATTCGCGTTGGTGGCACCGGCAAAACTCCCATTGTGATTGCGCTCGCGCTACAACTGAAGTCGCTAGGCTGGCGCCCCGGGATTATTAGTCGGGGGTATATAAATGCTAGCAGCAAGAAAAAGTCTGCGCACCAACATGCGCCAAAATTACGGGAAGCGATCGAAGTAACGCCCCGCTCTGATCCTGCAGTGGTTGGCGATGAGCCCGTTTTGATTGCGCAAAAAACCCATGGCACCATTCCTATTTGGGTTCAGGCAAACCGGCGTAAGAGTATTACCGCATTGCTCAATAAAAATCCTCAGGTCAATGTGATTATTAGCGATGATGGCCTGCAGAACTTTGGCCTCCCGCGCTGGCCCGCCCGTGAGGGTGGCCGTGATATTGAATTGGTAGTGCGCGATAACCGTGGTGAAGGGAATGGTTTTTTATTGCCCGCTGGCCCGTTGCGTGAGCCTGCTAATCGCGAACGTGACGCTACGCTCATGACCAGTGTTGAAATTGATAGTGCTACTGACCCTAACTACTTTTTAGAACAGCGGGCCGCTTATCTCTCGCCAGAAATAGGCCTAGCTTACAGTTTGAATGACCACTCTTTGCAATATTCATTAGCAGACATTGCGCAGATGTTTGCTCCCACAACGATCGTTGCTGTAGCTGCGCTTGGTAACCCCAGTCGCTTTTTTACTTGCTTAAAAGAGCATGGTCTAAAGCCGCGGACCATTGCCTTACCTGATCACAGTAGTTTTTCTAGCGAGTTTTTTGCGGAAATAAAAGCAGAGTGTATTTTAATTACTGAAAAGGATGCCGTAAAATGCCGTCATATTGCTGATGAACGCATTTGGGTAGTACCGATGAAAGTTACCCTGTCAACTGATTTTATGAACTGGGTTACATCAATCATTTCACGTCCCGATCCTCGGCAGAAATAAAATCACTATCACCTCAATTTACATGGGCTTCTAGTTCAAGGAAAATACATTATGGATAAACGCTTGCTGGATATTTTGGTTTGCCCCCTGTGCAAAGGTCCGTTGCATTTTGATGCCAGTAAAAATGAATTGATTTGTAAGGTGGATAAATTAGCCTACCCAATTCGGGATGACATTCCGGTGATGCTAGTCGATGAAGCGCGCAGCCTGACGCCTGACGAAATCTTCTCTTAATTCATTTTTATTCCTCCGCCCTAAACAAGATGAGTTCAACTGCACCATTAAATGAATTCATTGTGCTCATTCCAGCGCGACTTGACTCAACACGCTTGCCGCTAAAACCCCTAGCAGATATTGCGGGAAAGCCCATGGTGGTAAGAGTTGCCGAGCAAGCCAGAAAATCACTAGCCAAAAAAGTCATTGTTGCCACGGATTCAACAGAAATACAAGCGGCCTGCGCCTTACATCACATTGATTGTGTGATTACCCGGGCAGATCATTTAACCGGTACCGATCGTTTAGGCGAGGTGGCTCAATTACTTTCACTAAAACCAACTGATGTAGTTGTGAACGTGCAAGGCGATGAACCTTTAATTCCGCCCGAATTAATTAATCAAGTAGCACTTACTCTAATAACCCATCCACAGGCTGCGATTGCCACAGTTGCTGTAGTCATGCAGGACGCTAGTGAAATTGCCAGTCCTCATGTTGTAAAGGTAGTACTTAATCATGCTGGTGAGGCTATGTATTTTTCGCGCTCCGTTATTCCCTTTCTGCGTCAAAGCTCGCCGAACATGAGTAAAGATGCTGCGCTTTTACCAAATTATCTGCGCCACTTAGGCATCTATGCCTATCGGGCTAACTTTCTTTTGGCCTATTCGGAATTAGCTGTCGCCCCTCCTGAGATAGCGGAATCACTAGAGCAATTGCGGGCGC
>CANKKB010000197.1 GCA_947482555.1 Burkholderiaceae bacterium
CAACATATTCAGCGTTCACACGGGCCGCGCGCTCAAGCAAGCGCGAGTGGAGATAAAACACATCGCCAGGGTATGCTTCGCGACCAGGCGGACGGCGCAACAACAGCGAAATTTGACGGTAAGCAACTGCTTGCTTGGTTAAATCATCATAAACAATCAAGGCATCTTCGCCACGATCGCGGAAGTATTCGCCCATAGTACAACCAGCATATGCAGACAGGTATTGCATTGCCGCTGAATCGGACGCACTAGCAGCAACCACTACGGTGTATTCCATCGCACCAAGTTCAGTGAGCTTGCGCACGACGTTAGCAATGGTGGAGGCTTTTTGTCCAATAGCCACATAAACGCAATAAACCCCTTTGCCTTTTTGATTAATGATGGCATCAACCGCAACGGCAGTTTTACCGGTTTGACGATCGCCAATGATTAACTCGCGTTGACCGCGCCCAATGGGCACCATTGCATCGATTGCCTTTAAGCCGGTTTGTACAGGCTGACTAACAGATTGGCGGGCAATTACGCCAGGGGCAACTTTTTCAATGAAGTCGCTTAATTTTGCATTAACAGGGCCTTTGCCATCGATGGGCTGACCTAATGCATCAACTACTCGACCTAATAATTCAGGCCCCACGGGAACTTCCAAAATACGCCCTGTGCATTTGACTGGATCGCCCTCTTTAATATGGGTGTATTCACCTAACACCACCGCACCTACCGAATCACGCTCTAGATTTAAGGCGAGGCCAATGGTGCCGCCTGGAAACTCCAACATCTCTCCTTGCATTACTCCAGAGAGTCCGTATACACGGCAAATGCCATCGGTTACCGAAATTACGGTGCCTTGATTTCGCATTTGCGTATCAATGCCTAATTCACTAATTCGGCTTTTGATCAGCTCACTGATCTCGGAAGGGTTGAGTTGCATTGCTTACTCCTGGGTCTTAATTCGTATGTTCTTCATTAACTTATGCGCTTAGGCTAATTTGCATCTGAGCCAAGCGCGCTTTTACCGAGCCATCCAATACTTCATCGCCAACTTGCACCCGAATACCGCCGATTAAGCTGGGATCTATAGCAATCGTTGGGCGTAATTCTTTGCCGCCGAAGCGCTTCTTTAGGCTGGCCAACAAACTACTTAAGGCCTCACCCTCAAGCGGAAAAGCGCTGGTAATCATCACTTCTGCAGCGCCTTCACTGTGATTTTTTAATAAACTAAATTGCGCGGCAATTTCACTCAAAACACCTAAGCGCTGATTTTGATTCAGTAAACGTAAAAAACTTAAAACCCTTTCGCTTACTGCTGTTTTGGTCATGCCCGCGATTAGCTGACTTAAGTCAGCGGCAGAAACCTTAGGGTTGTTGGCCAACAAAACCAGCTCTGGAGCTGAAGCAATTTGCGCCAACTCGTTCAGCTGCGCTGACCAGGGAGCCAGATCGGCTGGTTGGGCGCTTGCAAATAAGGCCTCCGCATAAGGGCGAGCAATAGTCGCTAAATCAGCCATATCAAAGTTGCGCCTTGAGTTGCTCTAATAATGCAGCGTGTGACTTTGCATCGACTTCCCGTTGCAAAATTTGTTCGGCGCCTTGCACTGCGAGGGCGGCTACTTCGAGGCGTAATATTTCTCGCGCTCGACTCACTTGTTGATCTGCATCTTCTTTGGCCTGAGCCAAAATACGTGCAGCTTCTGCCTGGGCGTTAGTGCGGATTTCTTCAGCCGCCATTTGCGCCCGTTTCTCAGCTTCGGCAACACGTTGAGCGCCCTCTTGACGAGCACCAGCTAATTCTTGTTCGGCAATTTTGCTAGCAGATGCCAAGTCGGCTTTGCCGCGCTCAGCAGCTGCTAGGCCCTCAGCTACTTTAGTAGCACGATCGTCTAATGCCTTCACCAGTGGTGGCCACACAAAACGTGCGACAACCCACCACAAAATAAAGAAAACGATCATTTGCGCGAATAGTGTCGCGTTCAGATTCACGATGTTCCTTTCAGTATTGTTAAAAGCGGAGCGATGACCAATTTAGTCATCTAAACCGAAACAATTACTTGATAACGGCCAGCAGTGGGTTTGCAAAGGCAAACAACATTGCAACTCCAACGCCGATCAAAAACGCTGCGTCGATTAAACCTGCCAAGAGGAACATCTTGGTTTGTAATTCGTTCATCAACTCGGGCTGACGGGCTGCGCCTTCAATAAATTTACCGCCCATGAGGCCAATGCCCAGACAGGCGCCCAAGGCTCCTAAACCAATGATAAGGCCGATACCGACAGCTGTCAGTCCCTGGATGTTGGCTAAAAATGCTTGCATGTTAACTCCTAAGTATTAAAAGGGGTGAGGTTGAAAAAATTAATGGTGACTATGCGCTTGGCCTATATAAACCAAAGTCAACATCATGAAAATAAAGGCTTGCAACAAAATAACGAGAATGTGAAATATCGCCCATGCTGAGCCGGCGATCACATTACCAACAAATCCAAACAGGGTCATGTCAAGACTAAATGTCCAAATGCTGCCGAGTAGCGCAATCAGCAAGAAAATTAATTCGCCGGCATACATGTTGCCAAAAAGTCGCATTCCCAGCGATACGCCCTTAGCGACATACTCAATTAAATTTAAGGCTAAATTAATTGGCGCCAAATACCATTTAGCCCCAAATGGCGCGGAGATTAATTCATGCATAAATCCGCCAACGCCCTTAATTTTGAAGCTATAAAAAAGAACCAGTAAGAGCACTGAAAAAGACAGGCCTAGGGTTGCATTGAGATCTGTAGTTGGCACAATTTTGTGATGGGGCACATGTAGGCCAAAGCTTTCGGCGAAATGGTTTACTCCCACAATCCAATCAACTGGTATTAGGTCGAGGGTATTGAGCAAAATAATCCAACAGAACACAAATAAGGCCAGCGGGGCAATGTAACTGCGGTTTCCGTGAATAATGCTTTTGGATTGGGTTTCAACCATTTCAACCAGCATTTCGACCAAGGCCTGGAAGCGTCCTGGAACGCCAGGGCTAGCGCGCCGCGCCGCGATTAACAATAAGACTACTGCTAAAACCCCCATTAGTGAGGTCCAAAAAACGGTATCTAAATTAATAACGCTAAAGTCAATAATTGAAATTTGTTTGCCGCCAATATTGTTGAGGTTTTGCAAATGCTCGGCAATATATGAGGTGGGTGTAATGACTTCGGCTGCACCGTGCGATGCGGCTCCGCTTGCCAGATTTGCTTCGCTAGACATCTATCAAC
>CANKKB010000198.1 GCA_947482555.1 Burkholderiaceae bacterium
ATGGGTAAATTTTCTGCAATCAGTCGTTCTTGTAATTCAAGCCCTGACATGCCGGGCATGCGCACATCAAGAATGACACAGGAAATAGTAGATTTATCTGTATTTTGTAAGGATTGCAAAAAGCGTTCAGCGCTCGCGTGACAGCGCACGGTATAGCCGTTGCTTTCTAATAGCCAAGTGAGCGAATCACGCACTGCCTCATCGTCATCAACGACGTAAACAACCTCAACTTGGGTAGTTTTCGGGGTGTTGCTTTGGATCATCTTGGTTCTCGCTTAAATTCTCAGATATCTCTAAGGGTAATAGGATTGTAAAGGTGCAGCCAGAAATACGAGCATGTTCCGCATCCAGCTGATTTTTTGCCCAAAGCCGGCCATGGTGAGACTCAATGATAGAGCGGCAAATATTGAGTCCCATGCCCATCCCATCATCTTTAGTGCTAAAAAAGGGCTCAAACATCCGTTGAATCACGGTATCTGTAATTCCAGAGCCCGCATCTGTGACTTGAATGCGCAAGGCGGTGGGGTAGGTGCTGGGATCTAAATCAGCGCTAATTTTTACCGGTGGTGCTGACCAGCGTGAGGGTAAGGGGTATGCGTCGCGCAAACTATCTAAGGCATTTTTCAAGAGGTTAACTAAGACCTGCTCAATTAAGACAGGATCGAGATCGATGCGCGGTAAATTGGGCATCACCTCAGCCACGATTGAAAACCGATGGCGATTTGCTTCAATTTCTAGAAGATCAACCGCATTAGTAATAATTTCTGCAATATCGCAGGTTTTTCTTTGCGGCTCACTGCGTTTTACAAAGTCTCGAATACGTTGAATGATGGTGCCAGCGCGCAAGGCTTGAGCGGAAGCTTTTTCTAGGGCGGGCATTAGCTCGGCAGTGAGGGCGGAATCGGAGTAAGTTTTTAAGCGCTTGGCAACACCCATGCAGTAATTAGAAATAGCTGATAGCGGTTGATTGAGCTCGTGCGCTAATGAGGAAGCCATTTCACCCATGGTCGTTAAGCGGCTAGTAAACTGCATTCTTTCCTCTTGTTGGCGCGCTAAATCTTCGGCTTGTTTACGCAAGGTAATGTCGGTAGCAATGAGTAATTGTGCCAAATGACCATCAACCCAGGGAATATAGCGGGCGCGTACTTCATACCAAGTTGGCTCACCATCGACTATTTGTACTTCATGCGAATCGCTTACTGTATTTTGATTTAGCTCGGACTCAGGCAAGCCAGCAAAAACATCGACACTATCATCTTTCATATCATGAATAAGGTGTGGATTCATGGCATCAGCATTTAAACTAATATGGCCTTTTTCAGTGTGACCAAAACGTTGGCGATAAAAACGATTAGCAAATAATAATTTGCCCGTTTCAATAGAGGCTACAGACACTGCAGCATCTAAGCCTTCCAACACCGTAACAAAGCGCTCTTGAGTTGCAGTTAATTCTTCGCGAATTTTTTTGGGTTCAGAAATATCGGTAATCGAAGTGACCCAGCCAGTTTGGAACCCTTTTTCATTAAGTAGGGGGGCAGCATAGGTGCGCGTATTGATGCGGGAGCCATTACGGCGCTGAAGCTCACCTTCAATTCCTGATTTCATTAATTGATGATTCTGCTCCTGTAAGACCCGTTCCATATTGGTGCCAAGCTGATCATGCTTATCAGCCGGCCAGAAAGGAAAGGGCGGAACCAGGCCAATTAACTCATCACTCTGATAGCCAACCATTTCACAAAAAGCCCGATTCACATAGGTGATGCGCTTATCCATATCGTGAGCGCGAATTCCAACCGGAGTGGAATCTTCCATCGCGCTACGAAAACTCGTTTCAGAACGCAAGTTAGCTTCAATTTTATTGCGCGCCTGGATTTGTTTTAAGACTGACCATAAACTCCAAATAACGAATGCACTTAAACCAATAACAACCCCAAGGAGCATTCTAAAAGTGAGGTTGGTTGGCGGTGGATAGGTATCGACTTTTAAAATTAAAGTAGGACTAAAAGCACCCAACTCAAGACTTGTTTCATTGCTAAGCGCTCGAGTGGGAGTATTTCGATCCGATGAAATTGCCAGCACACTACCTGAATAATTTAACAAGGAAAAGCGATATTGACTCTTGAGTTCCGTCGGAATAATGTGCTCTAAAATTCCCTGGCCGCTGTAAAGGACTGCCAGAATACCGGCGCCTTCACCTTCTATGGTGGTGGGCACGGTTTGCCAAAATACCGTTTGACGTTCGAGTGGAATGGGTTGGTCAGTATTCGATTGCAAGCGGATTATTTCGCTATACGCCGGGCGATTCGTTTCTCTGCTAAGAATGATCGCGCGTTTAAGTTGCCGCTCTATGGTTTCGGCATTAGGAGATTGATCAAACCAATCGGCGGCTTGCGACGGCAAGGGAATCATCCATTGCCGTAAATTATTCTCATTAAACCAAATTAATTGGCTAATTTCATGGTTATTGGCAACAAATGCTTCCGCTTGCTTTAATACCTTGGCTTGCGCATTAGGATCATTATTCGTCTTAGCTAGATCTTGACTGATCGCTACTAATGCTTCTGAGTTTGTCAAAAAGCGTAATTGAATTCGCTGCTTTACAAAAGAGAGTTCTCTGAAGAGGGCATTTTCTTGCTGGGAACGCTCTTGCATTTGTAGCGTACCAAGAATAATTCCCATGGTTAAGGTAAAAATAATAATTGCCACTAAGGGCGTAAAGACAATGCGGGATGCCCGTAACTTCGTTAAAAAGTGACGTGAAAAGAGTTTGGTTAGTAAAAGTCGAAAGGGGGAGCGCATGGGGCTTTTTAGTAATTACCCTTATTCTGCCTTATTCCCAAGTTGATTTGCAGTGCAATATAATTCCATATTATGATAAATACTATCATTATGTGGAATATTTCTTGTCAATATAAATTTCTATTCTTAAAATCCAACCATAAAGTGAAGTTCAGTAGCATTACATATCACTATGGAGATATCAGATGGCAGCAGTTCCAGAACAAATATTGGGGCAACCTATTGCCAATACCAAGGATGAAGATCCAGGCGAAACGCAAGAGTGGTTACAAGCACTTGACGGTGTAATTCGGACTGAGGGCGCTGAACGAGCGGCGTTTTTAATTGATCAACAAATTTCCCACGCCCGCGTGAGTGGTGTTAATCAAGCCTTCCATGCTGAAACGCC
>CANKKB010000199.1 GCA_947482555.1 Burkholderiaceae bacterium
CCTACTGTCATATTGTGCTGCGATCAGACCGAAAAATGGCCCCATTCAAGCAGGCGGATGATCCTCGGGATTGATATCAAGCGCAATGAGAAAGCGTGACACCATATTATAGGCGGCGATTACGCTCACTAATTCAACTACCGCAGTATTGCCCAAGGCTTTTTGTAAATTATTCATTACGGATTTATCCACCACAATATTGCGCGTCATTTGTAAAGTGAGATTGACTGTATCAAGTTCCACCGCATTAAAGCGCTCTTGTGGAAATGTAGGCTCACCAATATGACGTAGTGCCTCGACTTGCTCTGCAGTTCCGCCTGCCTTACGAAAGGGTGGAGCATGATGAAAAAATTCATACTCGGCACCATTTAAAACTGCTACTCCGCACATCGCCAGTTCACGTAGCTTAGGATCAAGCGATAAATTCTCCCGAATTTCGCCAATAAATGCATTCCAACCCCGGGCCACTGGAATGCTGTGTAATAGCATGCGATCTAAATTAATCAACTGTCCACCACGACGTTTACGAATTGCCGCCACTAATTCGGCTGGCTCTGCTAAATCAAGTGGTTGATAGTCAATTGAGCGAGGTGACATAAGCTAACTTTCTATTTAAAAAGATCAGAAGAATCGATTGGCTAAATTAAGGCGCATCTTTGATGCCATTTTCGATTACAAACTTACCCCATAGTGCAATCTGTTTACCAATCCAATCTTTAGTGGCTTCGGGTCCGCCAGCCACAATATCAATGCCTTGGGCGCGTAATTTATCAGCGACTGCTGGGCTTTTCAGCGCTTTAGTAACAGCTTGATTCATTGCATTCACAATCGCGGGTGGTGTTTTAGCCGGTGCTAATACCGCCCACCAAGCGGGCGCATTAAATCCGGGAAAGCCACTTTCTGCAATCGTGGGAACTTTCGGTAATTCGGCGGTACGTTTCGTAGTAGTCACTGCCAAAGGAATAACGCCGCCACTATCGATATGCGGCTTGACTAAGAACACCGAGCCAATCGCAAGGGGAACCTGTCCACCCAGAATATCTTGCATCAAAGGTCCGCCGCCCCGATAAGGCACATGAACCCAATCAAAGCCGGCAGTTTTGGCTAAACGCGCAATCGCTAAGTGCCCTAAGCTACCGACACCAATTGAGCCATAGCTAAACTTTTTCTTGGCTTTCGATTCTTCCACTAATTGCTGAAAAGTTTTAATGCCTGAGTTTTTACTAGCCACTAAGACCATAGCCGAAGTACCAATTAAAGTAACCGGTGCAATATCAGTGATAGTGTCATAGGGCAATTTATCTTTAATGCTTGGATTCACGCCATGGGTATCAAAAACAATCGCAAAGGTGTATCCATCAGGGTCAGAGCGCACCATCGCTCCAGTACCGATTACGCCTGAAGCGCCACCAATATTTTCCACGATCACATTTTGTTTGAGTTCGGCCTGAATCGCTGGCGCCAAAATACGAGCTACCTGGTCAACCGACCCCCCCGGAGGAAAAACTGCGATTAAGCGTACCGGTTTTTGCGTCGGCCAGGAGCCTAAGCCGGCGGCATTGGGGCTAGTTTGACCATAGGCATTAAGCCCCAATAGACTGGCAGCAAGACCAAAAATAAAGCTGAAAAGGTAGGTTTTTGATTTGATACGGTAACTCATACGGATCTCCTAAATACGGCGTTTTACGATACTTTTTACGCTTTGTTTACTGCTTTTGGTGGCTCGATATTTCCAGTGGGAAGGATAGTTTAACCCCCCTCTGCGCTCTAGCGCAGGCAGTCCTCGAGAAGTGCATCCATCTTGTTTGATAATAGGGTATGCCGCCTACCTTAAATATTGCTAGCTACCAATTTGTTGAGATTGAAAATCCCAGCAAATTACGCCAAAACGCTTTAGCCGAATGTAATCGCCTCCAATTGAAGGGCACCATTTTGCTTGCTCCTGAGGGTATTAATTTATTTTTAGCTGGTGCTGAAAATGAAGTACGTACCTTTCTTGCTTGGTTACGTAATGACCCGCGCTTTGCTCAAATGGAAGCCAAAGAAAGTTGGTCTGAGGCGCAACCCTTTAGTCGCATGCTGATCAAAATTAAAGCAGAAATTATTCGCATGAATCATCCTACCATTCAACCTAAAAAAGGGCGTGCTCAATTTATTTCCCCCAAGCAATTATGTGCATGGTTGGATCGTGGCACCGATGATCTGGGTCGACCTGTAGTCATGCTCGATACTCGCAATGCTTTTGAAGTCGAATACGGTACTTTTACAAATGCCTTGAATTTGCAAATTGATAAATTCAGCGACTTTCCTGCTGCCATTCAGCCTCACTTTGCTGAATTACAAAATAAAACGATTGTCAGTTTTTGTACTGGCGGCATTCGCTGTGAAAAGTCTGGCTTATATCTACGTGAACTAGGCGCCCAACACAGCTATCAATTAGAGGGTGGCATCTTGAAGTATTTTGAAGAAGTCGGTGCAAATCATTATCAGGGGACCTGTTTTGTTTTTGATGACCGTGAAGCCCTCGAGCCTACCCTTGAAACCATCGGCCTGGATCAGTCGATCCGTAAAAACCCGAGTAAAATAAACGATTGATTATTGGCGCTATCTCTAGCAATTATCAAGGTCTTAAGAAATAGCACTAGCAATATTATTAAAATAATAAGCATCAAATAGAGGGATAAATTGATGAACAAATTGACTAATCGGCTTGCGCCGATTTTTTTATCCATCCAAATAGGTGTGCTGGGCTGTTTTACTTTAGGTTGGCCCTTGACTGGACTAGCGCAACCCGCCCCCTATCCCAATAAATCAATTCGCTTATTAGCACCAGTTGCTGCTGGTGGCGGCCTTGATAAAATTGCCCGCACTGTTGCTGAGCGTTTGGGGCATGCCTTAGGACAAACCATTATTGTTGAAAACCTCACTGGCGGAGGCGGCATTATTGCCTCACAAGCTACTGCTAAAGCAACTCCTGATGGCTACACCCTCATGATTGGGTATGTTGGAACCCACGGAACCAACCCCGCAATACGTAAGCTACCTTATGATGCAATTAAAGATTTCACGCCGATTGGCATGATTGGCGCAACGCCAAATGTACTCGTCTTAAACATGGCGCTACCGGTCAAAAATGTCAAAGAATTTATTGCCTATGCTAAAAAAAATCCCGCTAAATTAA
>CANKKB010000200.1 GCA_947482555.1 Burkholderiaceae bacterium
GGCACTGTGCATTGTGCTTTGAAGATGCAAACGACCCCATACCAGAAGCCGCTAAGCTTGTTGTTGACCCACGCTATCGGGGTCATCATATTTCAGATCGCATAGCTAAGGTACGGCAGGGCTATGCGCAGGAGATGGGCATTACGGGTTACTGGGCTGCCTGCGTCAGCAATCATCCTTTTAGCCAAGATGAGGTTATTTCTACGGGCGGCGGGGAAACGGGCCTCCTGATTAACGGCCAGCCGGGTGACGTGCAGATGGCGGGATTAAGTAATGTCAGCTGCGTTCGTCACTCGCTCTTACCTTTTTATATTTCTATTCAGTCAAAGCCTCCGCTCAACACATTGCCAAACCAAGCCAGCGTGCAAAACCTGCAAGTTTATTTGCCGTCCTATCACCACGCTTTTTTTACTTCTTTAATGAAACCCCTGAATCTGCAACGGAACGTAATTAGTACTGTAAGTGCAGTAAAAATAAAAAAGACTTCACAGTTAACCACGGCGATTGCCCATCCAGGCGCTCCAGCGCATTTACGCATCGCGGTCTTGGGTGATGATCTAGTGCAGCAGCTTGCTAAGGAAGTGGAAAAACTCCAACCCCTTGCGCCACCAGTAATTTATTTAGATATTCCCTTGCATAATCCATTGGCTGCCCAAGAAATTGAAGCCTTAGAACAACTGGGTTTTTTCTGGGCTGCTTGGCTACCCAATTTTGAGCAGGGTGGTGATGTCTTGCGTTTGCAATGTTTGCAGGATCAGCGGGTTAATGAGCAGGATATTATCTGTGCGCGCAAAGCTGGCGAAACAGTGCGTGACCATGTGTTAGCTGAGTGGCAACGGGTTCAAAAAAATGCACAAAAATGAATGCGGCTTCAAAATAATGATTCAAGTTACGAAAACGACCAAATGAAAGAAGATTTAGTTTGGCTCGAGCAATTTCAAGCACAGTTAGTGGCAAAGCCTAATTTAACTCCAGCGCAAATAGCTGCTGACCTCGATTTACTTTTTACTAACCCTGAATTGCTGCAGTTATCTTTTTCTACTTTGATAAAACGCTTAATTGAATCGCCCATCTGGCAAGGTTTCGATTATGACAATAACCCTTATAAAGCACTTTGTTTGCAATTAAGTAATGCAATTGAGGCTTATAACCAAGCCTTACAAGCCGAGCCAGCCTATCATTCACGTAGTCATTTTAAGGAAGTATGTTTAGGCATTACTCTGCTAGTTGATCAACAAAATTCACCCACTCCAATCGACGCTAGCAATCCTTGGCATTTGTCCGCAGAGGACGCGTGGCTTTTGCTGTTTAGTGCGATTGGGCATGATTTTGGTCATACTGGAATGATGAATGCAGTACCGTTTGAGATTGAGAAAAAATCGATTGAACAAATTCATCTCTGGCTACGTTCACAGAATTTATCTAGTGATTTTATTGATGAACTGATGACTAAGGTCGAGACCATTATTTTGGCTACAGACCCGATGTATTTAAATGCCTTACTCAAGATCATCCAGAGCACTAGTCCGCCACCGAAAAAATTAAATTATCTGAGCATGTTGATGGTGGAAGCGGACTTATTGGCCAGTGCTTTGCCAGCACGTGGCGTTGTACTAACAGAGGCGCTTGCTACAGAATGGCAAGCCCATTACCCCGATAAAGCCCAGATTCTGATCGGTCCCGATGGGCGCCTGAAATTTTTACAGCACATTGCTTTTTTAGGCCCACACGCTCAACGTCTGGGCCTCAATGCCAACCGCATTGAGCTGATCGAGCAACTACAAAATAGTAAGCCTATTTCTTCTTAAGGAAGAATTGCAGAATTTTGGCAGTAATACTTTTTGATGCAGTGGAAATCGCATTATCTTTACCATCTTGCGTTGCGAAATGTTCATTTTGCGCTTGACGCTGTGCTAGGACATCAGAAAATTGTTTTACTAAGTCGGGATTGGAATCCAACAAAGGCGCGATATCCTCTTTTGAAACTTCGAGCAGAATCGCAGTTGTTTTGGCAAATACATCGGCCGAGCGAGCCGCGCCAGTAAGCATCGACATTTCACCAACAAAATCACCGGGCCAGAGGGTGGCCACGACTTTAAGTTCACCCGTTTTATCCGGAATTTTCACTTCTAGAGAGCCTTCAGAAATGATGTACATCCAATCTTCTTCTGCACCCTTTTTGATCACTGGCTGGCCTGCGTAGCAATACTTCGTTTTAATTGCATTAGAGAGGGTAGCAATTTCGTCATTACTGAGGAGTCTTAAAATACCTAATTCATAAGAATCTAAAAGACGATTTTGGGTATCGGTAAAATTTTCCAAGGGATGCTGAGCTTCAAGGCGATTGAGATTGACTCCGGCGGCCTTAAAGAAACGAATAAAGCTCAGCAAAATGATGCTTTGCGCTCGATAGGGGCCGACTTCAGGTAGGCACTCATATTTCACTAAATAAGAAATTGCCCCTTCTTGAATACCAGCAAGAGAGGTGGAATGCCAAGGCTTAAATTCAGGATTCGTTTCAATAACGTGGGCCATAGCTAAATCCATAATCGCTAAAATACGCTCGGGATTATTGCGTGCCGTGAGTTGATACTCAAAGCGGCGCCGCGACCAAACCCCTTCTTCTTGTTTGGATAAGTTAATATAAGTCATACCTAAAAACTTTTGGTTATGCATGCGCTTAGTGAGGCCAAAAATATTTTTAAGTACTACCATACGGTGATCAATTTCAATCACCTGTAAATATTCCTTAGAGCCATCATGACTCACCTCAAGCCAATCATTAATTGACACTAGGCGATCCGCTTGGATCGTAATACTACTAACAACTTCAGCGATGAGATCTCTAAAGATATAAGCGATACCTACGCTTAGGGCACCTAGAGTAGCTAATATATGACTAAAAGCATGGTCGTAGAGAACTACATAGCCAACTAAAGCAACTACTGAATAAATGAGTACGCTGCTCAGCTGAATAATAATTGCTGGAACATGCACTTTTTGCGAGAGGGTGTTATAGCGGACCACACCAAAGCGCATGATTTGATCGAGCGTAAAACCGAGCAAGGCAAATTGGAAAATAGCCAGGCCATCAACCAGCATATCCATCGAGCCCTTTTCAAGGTCGCTAGCATTCCAACCCCAAGGACTATCAGCTAA
>CANKKB010000201.1 GCA_947482555.1 Burkholderiaceae bacterium
CGAGGATCAGCTGTAAATAAGCCGCCCTGGTCAGTAAGGATAATTAATAAATTAGCATGAATGAGATTAACTACCAACGCGGCAAGATGATCGTTATCGCCAAATTTAATTTCATCGGTTACTACCGTGTCATTTTCATTAATGACAGGTACTACACCTAAGCCCAATAAAGTATCTAAAGTTGCTTTCGCATTAGCTCGGCGTTCGGGATGGTCAAGGTCGGCATTGGTTAATAAAACTTGTGCACTTTGCAAATTAAAACGGGCAAAGCTACTTTCGTACATTTGTACTAAACCCATTTGACCAACAGCAGCAGCGGCTTGCAGTTGGTGAATTGCAGTTGGGCGCTCCCGCCAAGCCAAGCGCTGCATGCCCTCCGCAATTGCCCCGGAACTTACCATTAATAGTTGATGACCAGCCTTTAAGAGCGTGGCAACCTGCTCGGCCCACTGTTCAATTGCGGCACGATCTAAACCATCACCGTTATTGGTAACTAGGCTAGAGCCTACTTTTACTACGATGCGTTTCATTGGTTGCGCTGTCATGGCAAGGTTCTCATCTCAATTCTAATCTACCTGAATACTCCAGAGGCTTGACTTTTAAGGCTTATCTAGATCAATGTTGCCTTGATAACGGGGATCAACTGCTTGTTCTTCTAACTTATCACGTTCGCGTCGGATGGAATCGAGATAATCTTGCAAGGCATAACATAAGCGATCACAACCTTCACCCGTTAACGCCGAAATTTCAAAGACGGGGCCTGACCACTTAAAGCGTTTAATAAAATCAGCGATGATTTTTTTTCGTTCTGCTTCAGGAAGCATGTCAACTTTATTTAAAACTAACCAGCGTGGCTTTTCATATAAAGCTTCGTCGTATTTACGCAATTCGTTCACAATAGCTTTAGCATCGGCAACGTTATCAACTGCTTCATCGAAAGGCGCAATATCGATTAAGTGCAATAAAACCCCGGTACGTTGAAGATGGCGTAAAAACCGGTGCCCTAAACCAGCACCTTCTGCCGCACCCTCAATTAACCCGGGAATATCGGCAATCACAAAACTACGCTCTTGCCCAACTCGTACAACCCCTAAATTGGGATGTAAAGTTGTAAATGGATAGTCGGCAATTTTGGGCCGCGCATTTGATACAGCGGTAATCAGGGTTGATTTACCAGCATTAGGCATGCCCAACAAACCGACATCAGCCAAGACCTTTAATTCCAGTTTTAATTTTTTGCGATCACCTTCTTTACCGTTGGTTTTTTGGCGAGGGGCGCGATTAGTGCTGCTTTTAAAATGGATATTTCCCCAGCCGCCTACACCACCCTCGGCTAAACAGAGGCGCTCACCATGGGTTGTTAAATCTGCAATGGGTTCGCCCGTTTCAAAATCGCTAATGATGGTGCCTACGGGCATGCGTAGTTCAATGTCTTCACCAGCGCGGCCATAGCAATCTGCACCACGTCCTGGCTCACCATTTTTAGCTAAATGGGTTTTAGCATAGCGGTAATCGATGAGCGTATTGATGTTGCGATCAGCAATCGCGTAGACGCTCCCACCACGGCCACCATCACCGCCATCGGGACCACCAAACTCAATGAATTTTTCGCGACGCATTGAAGCACTGCCAGCTCCGCCGTTACCAGCAATTACTTCAATTCGGGCTTCATCAATAAATTTCATAAATAAAAAAGGCCTCGCTTTCTGCGAGGCCTGCTTCTGAGGGTTATAGGTTCAGTTCAATTCAAGCCAACCAGCGAATTGCCATGAGACCGGTCTCAGCCAGGCGCCTAATAAAAATTTAGGCCTTAGGCGGCAGAACCGATACTTGTGCTTTATTCAATGCACCCTTCACACTGAATTGCACTTGGCCGTTAATTAATGCAAATAAGGTGTGATCTTTACCAATACCAACATTGATACCAGGATGTACTTTGGTGCCTCGCTGGCGAATGATGATGCTACCCGCATTAATATGCTCGCCACCAAATACTTTTACGCCTAAGCGTTTCGATTCTGAATCGCGGCCGTTACGTGTTGAACCGCCGCCTTTTTTTTGTGCCATTGTGCTTTCTCCTACTGAACAGCTTCAGCCTAATTAGGCTTTGATCGAGTTAATCAGAATTTCAGTGAAATTCTGGCGATGACCTTGGTGCTTTTGATAATGCTTGCGCCGACGCATCTTGAAGATTGTCACTTTGTCGTGACGTCCCTGGGAGATGACAGTGGCCATCACAGCGGCACCATTAACCAATGGATCACCCAATTTGAGTGAAGCGCCCTCGCCTACGGCGAGAACTTGGTCGAGGGTAATTTCGCTGCCGATATCCGCTGGTATCTGTTCTATTTTCAATTTTTCACCAGCAGCAACTTTATACTGTTTGCCACCGGTTTTTATGACCGCGTACATGGTAGAAACCTCAATTTAAGACTGCTTTTAAACTACTTTTACGACTAATCCACCGTGGATTAGCCAAGCCGATTATTATATCCTGCATGACAAACAGTGTCAAAAACATCGACTTAGCCCCTATATTGGCTCCCATAGCCCCTGATTTAAAGGCTTTGGATGAGGTAATTAAGCGTCGTCTCGCTTCCGAAGTGGCCTTAATTGACCAAATTTCTAGCTATATTATTCAAGCCGGAGGTAAGCGAATTCGGCCTACCCTACTCTTGCTTACTGCAAAAGCCTTAGCGCATGGACAAGATACCCCACATACCCTTGAGATTGCCGCAGTAGTTGAATTTATTCATACCGCTACCCTATTGCACGATGATGTTGTCGACGAATCAACCCTGCGCCGGGGCCGCGAAACTGCTAATGCGGCCTTTGGCAATGCCGCCAGCGTGCTAGTTGGGGATTTTTTATATTCACGTGCGTTTCAAATGATGGTTACACCGAATGATTTACGCATCATGGAAATCCTCTCGGATGCTACCAATACGATTGCCGAGGGCGAGGTATTACAGCTACTCAATATGAATGACCCCGAAGTGAGTGAATCCAGCTATTTGCAAGTCATTCGCTATAAAACCGCAAAACTATTTGAGGCATCAGCTGAGTTAGGCGCCTTATTAGCCCGTTCTTCAGAAATTGATCGTGAACTAGCGGCTGCTTTTGGGCGTCATATTGGTACCGCTTTTCA
>CANKKB010000202.1 GCA_947482555.1 Burkholderiaceae bacterium
CAGCCTACCCTTATTACTGGCTTAGCCCAGGGCGGTCAACTCATGACCACCACGGATGTTGAGAATTGGCCAGCCGACCCTGAAGGAGTTCAAGGCCCTGAACTCATGGAGCGTTTTTTAAAGCACGCTGAGCACTTCAATACGGAAATTATTTTTGACCACATCCATACGGCTGCCTTACAAGAAAAGCCGATTCGCTTAGTAGGTGATTCTGGCACCTATACCTGTGATGCCCTCATCATTGCCACTGGCGCATCGGCCCAATATTTGGGCTTACCCAGTGAAGAAGCATTTATGGGTCGTGGCGTTTCAGGTTGCGCTACTTGCGACGGCTTCTTTTATAAAAATCAAGATGTCTGCGTGGTTGGTGGTGGCAATACTGCTGTTGAAGAAGCCCTCTACCTCACTGGCATTGCTAAGAAAGTAACCGTGATTCATCGGCGCGATAAATTTCGGGCTGAGCCAATTTTGAATGATCGCCTGATGGCCAAAGTAGCCGAGGGGAAAGTTGAGCTCAAACTCAATTCCACCTTAGAAGAAGTTTTGGGTGATGAAAAAGGCGTTACTGGTGTGCGTATTCGGCAAGCAGATGGCAACACCGAAGATATCGCGCTCACTGGCGCGTTTATCGCCATTGGTCATAAACCCAATACCGAATTATTTATTGATCAACTTGAGATGCATAACGGCTACATCAAAACCCATTCGGGCTTACAAGGTAACGCTACTGCTACGAATATTCCAGGTGTCTTTGCTTCAGGTGATGTGCAAGATCACATTTACCGTCAAGCAATTACCAGTGCGGGTACGGGTTGTATGGCCGCACTGGATGCTCAGCGTTATTTAGAAGGGCTTGAGTAAAGCTTACCCCTCTTACTATTAACGCATTACAGGCAACAAAGGCACAATCAATAAAGCGACGATGTTGATAATCTTGATCAGCGGATTAATGGCTGGGCCAGCGGTATCTTTGTAAGGATCGCCAACCGTATCGCCAGTAACTGCAGCTTTGTGAGCTTCCGAACCTTTACCGCCATAGTTACCTTCTTCGATATATTTCTTGGCATTATCCCAAGCGCCACCGCCCGTACACATTGAAATCGCCACGAACAGCCCTGTAACGATCGTGCCCATTAACAAGCCGCCCAAGGCAGCCGGCCCTAATAACAGACCAACCACAATCGGAATCACAACTGGCAAGAGCGAAGGAATAATCATTTCCTTAATTGCAGCTGTAGTCAACATATCCACTGCTTTGCCGTACTCAGGCTTACCTGTGCCATCCATAATGCCGGGAATATCGCGGAACTGACGGCGCACCTCGTCAACCACAGCACCTGCGCAACGACCTACTGCTTCCATTGCCATCGCACCGAACAAGTAAGGAATCATGCCACCAATAAATAGGCCAATAATTACTAAGTGATTTGATAAATCAAAGGTGACTTGTTGACCAATCGCTTCAAGTGCATGGGTGTAATCAGCAAATAAAACCAGTGCTGCTAAACCTGCTGAGCCAATCGCATAACCTTTGGTCACTGCTTTAGTGGTATTACCAACTGCATCTAAAGGGTCGGTAATATCGCGCACAGCCTGAGGCAAGCCTGCCATCTCAGCAATACCACCTGCGTTATCGGTAATTGGGCCATACGCATCAAGCGCCACCACAATTCCAGCCATCGAGAGCATGGAGGTAGCCGCAATGGCGATACCAAAAATACCAGCCAACCAATACGCTGCATAAATCGCGATACAAACAAAAATGACTGGGATCGCAGTTGACTTCATTGAAATGCCTAAGCCAGCAATAATGTTCGTACCATGGCCTTTAGTCGATGCTTCAGCAATATGCTTCACGGGTTTGAAATCCGTACCCGTGTAGTACTCCGTAATCCACACTAAGCCAGCAGTGAGCAATAAGCCAACTACCGTTGCGCCAAATAAACGCCATTGACTGCCAGGAATTCCTAAAGCATCGTCAGGAACAATAAATTGGGTCGCAAAATAAAAGGCAATCAATGAAAGTACGCCCGCTACGATCAAACCTTTATACAAGGCTGGCATCACATTTTTCATGCCAGGAGTGGCTTTTACAAATGAACAGCCAATGATCGAAGCAATAATCGAGATGCCACCCAAGACCAAGGGATAAATAATGGCCGCAATAGGTGCACCTGAAACCATCATGGCACCCAAGACCATCGTAGCAATTAGGGTCACGGCATACGTTTCGAATAAGTCCGCTGCCATACCTGCGCAATCGCCAACGTTATCACCGACGTTATCGGCAATAACCGCAGGGTTACGTGGATCATCCTCAGGAATACCCGCCTCAACTTTGCCTACTAAGTCGGCTCCCACATCAGCGCCTTTAGTAAAAATACCGCCTCCCAAACGCGCAAAAATCGAAATGAGCGAGGAGCCAAAGGCAAAGCCAATTAAAGGATGCAATACCGCCGAGAGATCTTGCCCACCACCGATAGAAACTAGAAACATGAAAAATAAAGCCACGCCAAGAAGGCCTAAGCCAACTACCAGCATGCCGGTAATTGCACCGCCTTTAAAGGCGACATTTAGCGCTTCATTCATGCCGACAGTAGCTGCTTGTGCAGTGCGCACATTAGCTCTGACCGACACATTCATACCAATAAAGCCGCAGGCACCCGATAACACCGCGCCAAGCACAAACCCCATGGCCGTGGCAATGTCTAAAAATAGCGCAATCAAAATCGTCAGCACGATTCCGACAATCGCAATCGTTTTGTACTGGCGTGAGAGGTAGGCGGCTGCGCCCTGCTGAATTGCCGCGGCAATTTCTTCCATTTTGGCGTTGCCGGTATCTTGCTTCAAAATCCAGCGCCGCATAAAAAAGCCATACAGAACGGCAATCACACCGCAGATTAAAGAAAAATACAGGCCCAATGTGACATTACTCATAGCTTCAATCTCCAAAAAAACGAACTATAGAAGTATCCAACACAAACTATAACTTCTCACTTTGCTAATATCAGGGTATCCACTAATTTTTTCCGGAAAAACCCTCATGAGTCTTGATAATGTCACCCCAGGCAAAAATTCACCCACCAACTTCAATGTGATTATTGAAATTCCGATGAACGCCGACCCCATTAAATATGAGGTAGA
>CANKKB010000203.1 GCA_947482555.1 Burkholderiaceae bacterium
CAATTGTTTGATTGCACCATTTGGTAATTGGGCTTGTGGCCAAGGAAAAGCAGTTTCAGGAATGACAATTAAATTAGCCGACTTTTCTTCAATTAAAGCAAGGTACAGTTGAATCTGTCTTAAGATCGCTGGCGGATTAAATTGCTGAGTTTGCGCAAAATTACCTTGTAGTAGCCTTACGGAAATGGGTTTTTCATAGGCTTGTGTAAATTGCCAAAACCCCAGCACCTGACACAGCAAAACGCCACTAACTATCATCCCCCCTACCTTCCATGGCGCAACACGTAATTGAGCGATCAGATAGGCAAGCCAAAATACTGCAAAGGTGCAGGCGAGACCCCCAAACCAAGGAGCAATTACGCTAAAAGGCCCATTGATTTGCGTTTCAGCAAAGCCGCTCCAAGGAAAGCCGGTGAATACTAAGCCGCGCAAGTATTCCATTGAAGTCCAGGCACTAGCGAAGAGGAGGGCATTAATAAAAAGGGCACAGCCCGTTTTTTTTCCCGTTTGGTCGATGAGATGGACCAGCAGAAGAGCCGCCGCAAAGAACAGGCTAAGGTAGCTCGACAGTGCAATTACGCCAAATCCTGCTAATGGCCAACTTAAGCCGCCGACATCATGCAAGCTAATATAAATCCACCAAAGACTGCAGACAAAATAGGCTAAGCCAAAACTCATCCCCAGAATAAAAATGGCCCATTTTTTTTCAAACCGAAAACTTGCCAGTAAATACCAAAAAATACTAAGGACTAAAATTTGCCACCAGCCCCCATAGGGAGCTTCGGCAAGCAAGGCAACGGCAATGCCGCTCCCTACCGCACACAGTAGCGCACGCCACAGGCTCGCTTTAATCAATTAAGTCTCGGCTGGTAGACGGCGGGCAATGAGAATATGAATTTGACGTGAATCTGCTCGCTGAATTTCAAATTCAATACCTGCAATTTTTACTTTCTCGCCCAATTTAGGCACTCGACCTAAATGCTGCGAAATAAAACCTGCAATCGTTTCGATATTTTCTAAGTGGAATTGTGACCCAAGAGCTGTATTTACTTGTTCTAACTCAGTAATACCTTTAATGCGCAACGTCTCATTATCTAGCGGAATAATATTGTCCGCATCTTCATCTACGTCAAACTCATCTTCTATATCTCCCACAATTTGCTCTAGAACGTCTTCAATCGTGATGATGCCAGCAATACCGCCATACTCATCTACAACAACAGCAAGATGATTACGGTTATCACGAAAATCGCGCAATAAAACACTAAGTCGCTTTGATTCAGGAATAAAAACTGCCGGGCGCAGCCAATCGCGTAATTGAAAATCGGCAGCTGCAGAATAGCGTAAAAGGTCTTTAGCTAATAAGATACCAATGACTTTGTCACGACTGCCTTCAAAAACAGGAAAGCGCGAGTGTGCCGCAGTAATAACCTCAGCAATAATTTGGGATATGGGTAAGTTGACATCAATCCAGTCTAGCTGCGCTCGGGGCACAAGGATATCTCGGGCACATAATTCGCCTACTTGAAAAACTCCCTCAATCATTGCTAAAGCATCAGCATTAATAAGACCCTCTAATTGAGCTTGACGTAAGGTATTAATAAGGTCGCGGCGCTGCTCAGCTGGTGAGCTTGGTTCGGGGCTAAGAAACTCGCTTAAGCGCTCGAGTAGGGTTTTTTGGATTTCAGGCATGGATCAATTATCTAATAAGGGTTAGGGTAGCCGAGTATTTTGAGGGTCTTAACTTCTAAAGCCTCCATTTTTTGCGCTGCTTGTGGTTTTTCATGGTCAAAGCCGCGAGCATGCAGACAACCATGTAGCACTAAATGAGCTAAGTGGGCTTCTAGCGATTTATTTTGGGCGCGCGCTTCGGCAAGAACGACAGGCCAGCAAATAACAATGTCTGCATGCAGCGGCAGTGCTCTTGTAGTTTTACTTTTAACTTTGCTATAAATAAAAGTCAGTACGTTAGTTGATTTATCGCGTTGCCGAAAATGGTAGTTCAACGCCTTACTTTCAGCTTGATTAATAAAGCGAATTGTTAGTTCACCCTGTACCTTACTAAGCGCCATCAAAATCCAACGGCGAATTTTTTTCTGCGCAACCAGGGTTAGAACTTTTTCCTCGAGGCTTGCGCTAGCAAATTGGAAATTGATTTTAGGCAATTTCAGCATAAACTATTTCACCGCGCAAGGTATGGGCCAACACTTCCGTAATGCGTACGGTTTGTATTGAGCCAAGCCATTTTTGCAGATCATGTGCAGGCGCAGGAATATGAATAACACGATTATTTTCTGCGCGACCCTGTAAATTTATTCCGTCTTTTGCCAGACCTTCAATTAAAACAGTTTCTTCATTGCCCAACATATTTTGACTAATGATTTTTGCTTGTGAATCGATGAGGGCCAATAATTGATGTAAACGCTGTAGCTTTACTTCATGCGGCGTTTCATCAGACAGATTTGCTGCAGGTGTGCCAGGACGAGGACTAAAAATAAAACAGAAGCTATTATCAAAGTGCAATTCTTTAACCATTTGCAATAATTTATCAAAGTCAGCTTCAGTTTCTCCTGGAAAGCCGACAATGAAATCACTCGATAAAGTCAGGTTCGGTCTTACTGCACGCATGCGTCGAATAATGCTTTTAAATTCTAGGGCAGTGTAACCCCGCTTCATTGCCCCTAAAATCCGATCGGATGCATGCTGTACAGGCAGATGTAGGTGGCTCACAAGTTGTGGGACGCGTGCATAGACATCAATCAAGCGTTGACTAAATTCTTTAGGATGACTAGTGGTAAAACGAATGCGATCAACCCCAGGAATTTCAGCCACATACTCAATTAAATGAGCAAAATCAGCCAAGGTATTTGAGTCACTTAGTTTGCCTTGATAAGCATTCACATTTTGGCCTAAAAGCACAATCTCTTTGACACCTTGAGCGGCTAGGCCGGCAATTTCAACCAGCACATCATCTAATGGGCGCGAGACTTCTTCGCCCCGGGTATAAGGCACCACACAGTAACTACAATATTTCGAGCAGCCTTCCATAATGGAAACATAGGCTGATCCCCGAGTTTGACGCGAAACCGGCAAGTGATCAAATTTTTCAATTTCAGGAAAAGAAATATC
>CANKKB010000204.1 GCA_947482555.1 Burkholderiaceae bacterium
ACCAATCTCAAAGGTGCTTGGCTGGTGGCTACTGAGGCCGCAAGGCGGCTGGTTGCAGCCAATAAACCAGGCAATATCGTCAATATCAGCTCCATTTTAGGAGAGCGGGTTGCGGGTGGTGTTGCGCCCTATGCGATCTCTAAAGCAGGCGTACTACAACTCACAAAAACGATGGCACTTGAGTTAGCGCGCTACTCGATTAGAGTGAATGCCTTACTACCGGGTTATATTGCGACCGATCTCAATCGGACTTTTTTACAAAGCGAAGCCGGCGAAAAACTCCGTGCACGTATACCAAGCCGACGTTTTGGTGAAGTTAGCGATCTTGATGGGCCGATTTTATTGTTAGCATCTGATGCTAGCCAAGCAATGTCGGGAACCTCAATCGCTGTCGATGGTGCCCATTTAGTCAATACCCTGTAAACGTACTATCAATGACTGTATCGCTGAGTACGTCGTTTAATTTGTCTGCTTTATCTGCCTATCTAAGCAATCAAGGCATTACGGCAAATAATGCATCCCCCAATGATGTTAGTGAAGCCTTAATCATTAAGTCCCTGAGTGGCGGCCAATCTAATCCCACCTTCTATATTGAGGCGGGTAAGCAAAAAATGGTATTACGCAAAAAACCCGCTGGTCACTTATTGCCATCAGCACATGCGATCGACCGTGAGTACCGAGTGATGGCAGCACTTGCCAAGCATGGTGTGCCCGTACCGCAGATGTTAAGTTACTGTGAAGATGAGTCAATAGTTGGAACGCCTTTTTTCTTAATGTCTTTTCTTGATGGTCGGGTTTTAACTGAGCAAGCTTTGCCGGGTATGACCACTACTGAACGCTCTGCTATCTATTCAGAAATGAACCGGGTGATTGCCAGCATTCATGCGGTCGATTACCAAGCAGCAGATTTAGAAAGTTTCGGCAAACCGGGTAATTATTTTTCCCGGCAAATTGCCCGTTGGTCGCGTCAATGCAATGAGTCTAATTTACCCATTAGTCCTGCGCTGCAACGTTTAATAGCTTGGCTGCCAGAGCATATTCCACCTGGCGATGAAACTACCTTAGTACATGGTGATTTTCGGATGGATAATTTAATCTTTCATCCAACCAAGCCTGAAGTCATTGGGGTGATCGACTGGGAGCTTTCAACTTTAGGTCACCCGCTTGCCGATTTTGCCTACCAATGCATGGCTTGGCATATTCCACCTACCTTATGGCGCGGTATTGGTGGCCTAGATTTGACCGCCCTAGGAATTCCGACTGAAGCGCAATATGTCGCTCAATACGCAGCTAATACTGGTAGGAATTCTGCTGAACATTGGGATTTTTATTTAGCCTATAACTTCTTTCGTATTGCCGCTATCTTGCATGGCATTGCCCAGCGCGTAGTTGATGGTAATGCAAGCGGGGAAGACGCCATTGCCAATGCCCAACGATCTGAACCCCTGGCTGAGTTAGGGTGGCAATGCGCCCTGCGCTATTCAGCGAGTCGCTAATGCGACTTAATGGGGAATTAAAAGCTTAAAGTAGGTGCAAAAAGGTTGGAAAACTGTGGTTTTACCTAGCAATAGAGGGTAATTTTTAAGCCTAAGTACCTAAGGCTGATACTATTGAAATTATTAAAACGAGGACAAAACCATGTTTGCTAACTCAACACCATTTTTAATTACCTGGGGCGTTACAGCCCTATCGCTGTGGGCAGCTAGTTACGTCTTTAGCGGCCTTAAATTTAACGATACGGGTTCCTTAATTATTTCTGCCTTGGTATTGGGCTTTGCTAATGCGCTAGTAAGGCCGCTATTAATCGTGTTTACTTTACCGCTCACCGTGCTCACCATGGGTCTGTTTCTATTGGTGATCAATGCACTGGTATTGATGCTTGTAGCAAAACTGGTAAGTGGTTTTAGTTTGGCCGGCTTTTGGACTGCATTTTTTGCCAGTATCTTTATCTCGCTACTAAACGTATTTATTAGCTCTTTGTTTACCAGCAACTAGGTAACATCGGGCATAAATTAGTAGGATCTCAGTGCGACTGCCATCCTAACTTGCAAGGCAGAAAATAAAACCATCACTAAGATGGCTTGAGCACTTTGCCGTATTGCTTTCATCGCACAAACACTGAAATTCATTCTCTTAATTCACGTCGCAAAATTTTGCCTAAATTGGTTTTAGGTAGGCTTTCTTTAAACACGATGTATTTAGGCCGTTTGTAATTGGTCAGTTGAGCCTTACAAAAATTCTGAATCTGTTCTGTCGTTAGATTACCTCTGGGTTCGACGGATAGATTCTTGCTTGGGGTCATAGTCGCATCCTGCACTACAAATAATTTCACTGCTTCACCTGTTTCTTCGTCTGGAACCCCAATTACCGCGCACTCCATTACCCCATCAAGTTGCATTAAAAGCGCTTCGATCTCATTGGGATAGACCTTAAATCCAGAAACAATAATCATATCCTTTTTACGATCAATGATTTTGACGTAGCCATCTTCATTCATCGTGCCAATATCGCCTGATTTAAAAAATCCATCTGCCGTCAGCGCCTCACGAGTATCTTGCGGTCTATTCCAATAGCCTATCATCACTTGTGGTCCGCGAATACAAATTTCACCTGGCTCACCAAGCGCGGTCGGCAAACCATCTTCGCCTCTTATTTGGATCTCAGTACTGGGTAACGGTAGGCCAATGTGCCCCGTAAATTCCTTTATTAATGGCGTATTTACACACACCACTGGCGCTGTTTCTGATAAGCCATAACCTTCGGCAACGGGTACACCCGTCATCTGCTGCCAAAGATCGGCAACGGTTTTTTGGACTGCCATACCTCCACCAATGGTGACTAGTAAATTGGGAAACTGTAGCTTAGTAAAATTAGGATGGCGCAACAAAGCGGCCAGTAAGGTATTCACTACAGGAAAAAGATGGATGGATGGATTTTTTGCCAATAACTGAATGAAGCCCGAAATATCTTTTGGATTTGGCACCAAAATATTTAAGGCGCCCCGCTGAATTCCCACTAAAGCACACGCTGTTAATGCAAAGATGTGATACAGCGGTAAAGCGCATAAAAACACTAATTGATCATCTTTACCGACCGTTGTGCCAGCTGGTGTTTTTAAGGTCAAC
>CANKKB010000205.1 GCA_947482555.1 Burkholderiaceae bacterium
GAGCGCCGCGCAGGATCAAAATAATCAAGCGCCCGGGTAATTAATAAATAGGTATTCGCGTCAAAATACGTTGAAAACTTTTCGCCCTGATGACGCAAATAACTTTCTACCTCAAACTCAACGTCAAAACTAAAACGGTATTCAGCAGACGCTCCAGCTGAGCGCTGCAGTTCGCGGCCAAATTTTTTCGCCATATCGTCATCAGATAAATAGGTAATGTGCCCAACCATACGCGCTAAACGTAAACCACTTTTGGGCACTACACCGTGCGCATAGTAATTACCGCCATGAAAGTCGGGGTCGGAAAGAATGGCATTTCTAGCGACCTCATTAAAAGCAATATTTTGTGCCGAAAGCTTGGAGGTTGATGCTACCGCAATACAGTGTCCAATACGCTTGGGGAAATGTATTGCCCACGCAATTGCTTGCATGCCTCCTAGGCTGCCACCCATCACGGCTGCAAAACGACGAATGCCCAACTTATCTGCTAAACGCGCCTGGGTATTCACCCAATCTTCGACGGTAATTACTGGAAAGTCGGCGCCATAAAAAGTGTTGGTTGCTGGATTAATGCTCATCGGACCCGTTGAACCAAAACAGGAGCCTAAATTATTCACGCCAATCACAAAAAAATGGTTGGTATCTACTGGCTTACCAGGTCCAACCATGTTATCCCACCAACCAATATCGCTGGCATCGTCTGGATTGGGGCCAGCAACGTGGTGTGAGGCATTTAAAGCATGGCAAATTAAAACTGCATTACTTTTAGTAGCGTTCAGTTTGCCGTAGGTTTCGATTACTAAATCGTAATTAGGCAAGATTGCACCACTTTGCAAAGGCAAAGGCTCGGCAAAATGAATCGTATTTCGAGAAAGGTTTAACTCGCTCATTCTGAGAGCAAGATACGCAGGCTAAGCTCTGAAGCCTCTGTGGGTAGTTTTTTAAAGCCGCTGCGTGCAAAACGATGCCAGCGTCCCAATATATAGCTCATGAGAATGGCGGCACGAATGCTAATCTCTTCCTGCCCCAATTTGGCTATTTGCCCCTCTTGGGTTTGCGCAATCCGCAAAGATTGCTTAAGGGATGCCTCAACACGATCTAAGACCTGACTAATGCGCTCTTGTAAGCGCTCGTCTTCTTGCAAGAGAGCATCGCCTAATAGTACGCGAGTCATTCCAGGATTTTTTTCAGCAAATGCCAACAGCATTTGCAATATGCCGCGCACTTGGGCCAAACCTGATTCTTCTTTTTGGGTAATTTGGTTAATCAGCCCAAATACAGTTTGCTCAATAAAGCCAATCAGTCCCTCAAACATTTGCGCTTTACTGGCAAAATGCCGATATAAAGCAGCTTCAGAAACTTGAATTTTTGCTGCCAAGGCCGCAGTAGTTACCCGCTCACCTTTCGGGTGTTGCAGCATTTCTGCTAATACTTGCAAAATTTGTAAACGCCTTTCGCCCGGTCGCGGTCGTTTGCGCAGCTTGTCAGAGCCCTGGCTCTCACCTTGAGATTCTGCTGCAACGGGGGCGGATTCTCTACTCGGGCTCATTCAACAATTTTCCAGAACTTAGCGTGATCGAATCATGGTACCAAAAGCTTGCTCGGTCAAAATTTCCAACAGCAAAGAGTGCTCAATTCGGCCGTCAATAATATGCACGGAATTAACCCCGCTTTTTGCTGCATCGAGTGCGGAAGCAATTTTTGGCAACATTCCTCCAGAAATTGTGCCATCGGCAAAAAGGCTATCAATTTCTCGAGCCGTTAAGTCGGTCAATAAATTTCCCGTTTTATCCATTACGCCATGGGTATTGGTCATCATGACTAATTTTTCAGCCTTGAGAATTTCTGCCATCTTGCCAGCCACTAAATCAGCATTGATATTAAAAGCCTGACCTTCAGCGCTAAAGCCAATCGGGGAAATTACTGGAATAAAAGCATCGTCTTGTAATGCCTTTACAACCGCTGGATTGATGGCTTCAATTTCACCCACAAAACCGAGGTCGATCGTCGCGCCTGGCTTAGATTCATCAGGCACAAACATTTTGCGCGCATGAATTAGGCCACCGTCTTTGCCAGTCAAGCCTACTGCTTGACCGCCATAATGATTAATTAACATCACAATATCTTGTTGAACCTCACCACCCAAAACCCATTCCACTACTTCCATGGTTTCTTCATCGGTGACGCGCATACCCTGAATAAAAGTGCCAGTCTTACCAATCTTTTTTAGCGCTTCATCAATTTGTGGTCCACCACCATGAACGACAACAGGGTTCATGCCAACCAGTTTCAACAAAATTACATCGCGCGCAAAACTTTCTTTAAGGCGCTCCTCAACCATGGCGTTACCGCCATATTTAATAACGATTGTTTTGCCATGGTATTGACGTATGTAAGGCAAAGCTTCGGCCAGAATCTCCGCCTTTAACAAGGGGGAAATATCAGCAATAGTGGGTAAATTCTTCGTCATTGGCTGGCTTTAGTTTACGCTTGCCTGTAATTTATATTTGACTTAATCGCCGAACAGTTTTTGACGTAGTTCACGCCGCTCTTGGGCTTCAAGCGATAAGTTGGCAGTTGGGCGCGCAATTAAACGTGATAAGCCAATAGGCTCACCCGTCTCTTCGCACCAACCGTAATCACCCGACTCAATGCGTGCCAAAGCTTGCTCAACCTTTTTTAACAGCTTACGCTCGCGGTCTCGGGTGCGTAACTCAAGCGCGTGCTCTTCTTCTATCGTCGCGCGATCAGCGGGATCTGGCACCAAGATGTTTTCCCGTAAATGCTCGGTTGTTTCCGAGGCATTTTTTAAAATATCCTCTTTCAAGGTCGCAAGCTTTAAGCGAAAAAACTCAAGCTGGGCGGCACTCATATAATCTTTATCGCCCATCTGTAGTAACTCTGCCTCAGTTACGGGTATCAGCGGAACGCCTTTCGACGCTGGTTTTGCGGTGGCTTTAGATGGGGCTTTGCTGGTTTCTTTGCCCATGGTTGCGCTTGCTTTCTCGGCTAACTTAGCGCTACTTGCTGTTTTTACGATCATCTTTTTCTTCCCAATATTTCTGAAGCATTATTGCCCCATTCTGCC